>NZ_BPWA01000001.1:2100000-2355459 GCF_020521555.1 Rodentibacter sp. JRC1
TCATAAGCCGGCCCGATGCCACGACCGGTCGTACCGATTGCTTTTTTGCCGAGAGCGGCCTCACGAGCGTGATCCATCGCAACGTGATAAGGCAAAATTAGCGGGCAAGCTTCGGAAATTAATAAACGCTCACGCACATTGATACCGCGACTTTCAAGTTCGCCCATCTCTTGCATTAATGCTGCCGGAGAAAGTACCACACCGTTACCGATTAGGCAGGTTACATTCGGGCGTAATATACCGGATGGAATCAAACGCAATACGGTTTTTTCTCCGTTAATAATTAGCGTATGACCGGCGTTATGACCGCCTTGATAACGCACAACATATTTTACGCGATCCGTTAATAAATCAACGATTTTGCCTTTACCTTCATCGCCCCATTGAGCGCCTAGGATAGCAACACTTTTTCCCATAATTTCACCTTTGGTTGAAAGATTAAATGAATAGTCAAACTTTTTTATTTTGACCCTGTTAAAATTTTACTTTGGCACTAGAGTGTCTAATAGCGATGTTTTAATGAAGAATGTATGCGAATCTCGCATCAATCACGGTTCGCTATGCTAAACTATTCCGCTGCTGCTTTCTAGTTTTTTCTTACGGTAATATGAGTTCAATCTAGTTATTACTCGGATGTTTTGGGGTTACGACGAAAGAAAATACTAAATAATCCGAACAAGAAACCTATTCCTGCTCCTATTATCGCCCAGCTTTTCCGTCCTTGAGGTTTGGGAGCTTGAGGGCTTTTTATGAAATGAAAGGCGGTAAATTGTTCATCAAGCGGGCTTACGGATCTCATCATATTTAATTTTTCTTGCCAATCTTGGTTTCTTGCACTATTGCTATTGTTCAAGTTAAATTGTGCCGCAGTTTTCACTTGAGTAAATAAGTTTTTCCATTGAATAATGAGTTCATCATAAAGATGTTTTTGAGTTAGTGCATTGGCATTATTTATCAAGGAAGAGAGCGACGTATTTAATTGCTCCGATTCATTTAATCTGAGGGTTATTTTTCCACTTTTATTATTGATCGGTTGGAAATGGGTTTCTTCGATTAATTCATTTAATAGAGGTATTTTCTCTTTTGTGTCGCCAGCTATTTTTTGTTGATAGTATGCAGAGTTTTCCCAAAAGTTTTTCAAGTTATCATAGGAAACCAGTTGCTCGGTAAAATTTTGATATACTTCATTGGGGATATTTTCATCCGCTTTATCTTGACTCTTCATCAGATGATACATTGAAGATAAAGAGTAGTAATTGCCCAATTGAGATAAGGCAGGTTGGGTGATTTCAGCTTCCGTTTTCCATATCGGATGTACCCAATAACTGGTGGCATATCCGATTCCCCCGCAAAGTGCGGTCGAAATCACGAATGTTTTTAGCTTTGATTTTCTCTTTAAAGATGGCATATAAATTCCTATTTATTTTTGTTTCTCTTGAATTAATATGAATAACAATACAATAAAACCGGAACCGTTTTTGATTTCGTCAAAAAACGATTCCGACTATTCATTTTTTTATTCAAATAACGATTTGTGTAGTGAACGAACGACTTCATCTGCGTGTTCACTTTGTACTAACATACAAATGTTATTTGTGCTTGCACCATAGCTGATCATTCGAACGCTGTAAGGCTCAAGCGTATCAAAAATACGTTTTGCTACACCTGCCGCAATATGTAAATCATTGCCGATAAGTGCGACTAAAGATAAGCCGGTATCCACCTTCACCGTACAATACTGTCTTAATTCTTCTAATAATTCGCTGGAAAGCAATTCTGTACCGGAGACGGCAGAACCGGTTTTATCTAAGGTTAATGCGATACTTATTTCGGAAGTTGTGATGGTATCCACTGAAATTTTGTGTTTTGCCAAAATACTGAATACGTTCGCCAAGAAACCCTGTGCATGTAACATACTGAGGCTGGAAAGGGTTAATAAGGTTTGATCCCTGCGTAGTGCGATGGCACGGAAAGTCGGACGGGGTTGCGGATTCCGTGTTACCCATGTTCCGCCGTCTTGCGGTGCTTTGCTTGAGCCGACATAAACCGGAATATTGCTACGAACCGCAGGAAGTAAGGTTGCCGGGTGTAGCACTTTTGCACCGAAAGTTGCCATTTCGGCGGCCTCGGCAAAGCTCATCGTATCAATACGTTGTGCGGCGGGTACAATACGTGGATCGGTGGTATAAATACCTGCAACATCCGTCCAAATTAAAACATCTTTTGCATTTAATACTTCGGCTAATAACGCAGCGGAATAATCACTTCCACCTCTGCCTAATGTTGTTGTTTTACCGCCCGCTTCACGACCGATAAAACCTTGTATTACCACTAATTCGCCACGATCAATCAATGGTTTTAAAATGTTATCGCTATTAGCTTGGGTTTGTTTATCATTCGGTACGGCTTTGCCGAAGTGGTCGTTGGTTGCCACAACGGTGCGAACGTCAATCCAAGTCGCACTGGCGTTTTGTTCACGCAGGATTTCAATAAAAATTCGGGTGGACATCATTTCACCGTGACTTATTAACTCATCGGTTAAGGCTGGTGAAGTGGCAAGACTTGCGGCTTCGGAAAGATATTCAATATTTTCAAAGTATTTTTCTATGACAGGGCGGACACGGCTATCGTCTTTAAGTTCATTTAAGATGTTTTCTTGAATTTGACGAATTTCACTGACAAGCTTTCTCCGTTTTTCCGCTTCCACACCACCGGCAAGTTCCACCAAAAGATTGGTGATTCCGGCAGATGCGGAAAGCACCACGACACGTGTATTAGGATCCGCAATGACGATTTTTGCACAAGCCGTCATTGCAGCGTAATTGGCAACAGAAGTTCCTCCGAATTTAGCAATTGATAAATGAGACATAGATAATTCCTCGATTAAAATAAATATTATAGAGATTGTGTTTGCAAGCGTTATAGAAATAGCGACTTCATAAAAAATTGTCAATTATATTCCATAAAAAATAAGTAAAAAGTTGAGCAAATTTAAAACTCAAATTAATTATCGGATAGCTTGATAAATATTACAGGTTATTCGGTAGTGGAAGCGGTTCAGGTTCACGAAGAAAATAAGGTTGGATACCTGCGACTAAATCAAATATCGCTTTAACACGTGCAAACATTTCTCTTACTCTTGTAGCCAAATATACTTCCGGTTGTTTTGCGACAAAACAAATCGCATTAATATCATAATATTTGGCGATTAAGAGTGCGCGTTCACAGTGAAATCGCTGACTGATAATCGTATAGGACGGTACTTGAAAAACTTTACTCGCACGTAATACAGAGTCTAAAGTGCGAAAACCGGCAAAATCTTGGAACAGCCGATCTTCAGGTATTCCCATTTTACGTAAATCTCTTAGCATCATACGAGGCTCGTTATATTGTAGAGTACGATTATCACCGCTTAAAAGCAGGTAGCTGACCTTGTTATTTTCGATAAGCGTTTTGGCCGAGTCGAGGCGGTTGGTATAGTAATCGTTGGTTTTGCCTGTCGCCACATATTTTGATGTACCAAGCACCACTGCATAAGGGCGGTAGGGGAGATCGTCAATTTGTTCAAACACTCGCTCTCGAACATAAAAGCTGACGCTTTGATCGATGATGACACAAACTAAAAATACAAACACACCACCACAAAACACTGCGCGAATGATTTTTTTCAGGTGAAGACGATACCAAAGAGAAAGTGCGGTCATTTTTTAAAGCGTTTTGAAATCGAATATGCTCGGTAACATAATGAAAAATAGCAATAAATTCAAGTTGAATTTTGTATCTATTGTTATGTTTGAGTTTTTTAATGTGATGCATTTTAGCCGTTTAGACGGCTAAAATTTCTTGACAAAGCAGATGAGCTGTTGATAATTGAGGCATTTCTTAGTCGCGTGTAATAGGTTTTCAATGGCTGTTCAAAATGTGGTTCTTTTTCAAGACAACCCGCTTAGGCTTTTGCTTGGTGGTGAGCTCTCTACGATCGATGTGGCTTACCAAACATACGGAACATTGAATGCCGATAAAGATAATATCGTATTAATCTGTCATGCGCTTACGGGAGATGCCGAGCCTTATTTTCCTAATGGAGAGCAAAATGGTTGGTGGCAGCATTTTATGGGAGATGGGTTGGCATTAGACACTTCCCGTTATTTTTTTATTTGCTCAAATGTATTGGGTGGTTGCAAAGGCACGACCGGCCCTGCTTCTATCGATCCTCAGAGCAATAAGCCTTACGGTAGCCGATTTCCGATGATTACGGTACAAGATATCGTACACGTGCAAAAAGCTTTGATTGATCATCTCGGTATTACGCATTTAAAAGCGGTGATCGGCGGTTCTTTCGGTGGAATGCAGGCGACTCAGTGGGGGATAGAATACCCTGATTTTGTGGATAACATTGTCAATCTTTGCTCTTCGCTTTTTTTCAGTGCAGAAGCGATTGGTTTCAATCATATTATGCGTCAAGCGATAATTAACGATCCGAATTTTAATGGTGGCGATTATTATGGCGGTACACCACCGGATCAGGGTTTATCTATAGCGCGTATGTTAGGAATGTTGACTTACCGTACCGATTTGCAACTTGCCAAAGCTTTTGGACGCGCCACCAAAACCGAGGGCGATTTTTGGGGCGATTATTTTCAAGTGGAATCTTATCTTAGCTATCAAGGAAAAAAATTTCTCCAACGCTTTGATGCAAATAGTTATCTCCATTTATTACGTGCTTTAGATATGTATGATCCCGCTCTTGGTTATGATGATATAAAAACCGCCCTTTCCCGCATAAAGGCACGTTATACATTGGTTTCCGTTACAACCGATCAACTTTTTAAATCCGTCGATTTACATAAAAGCAAAGGACTTCTGGAACAAAACAATGTGTCATTAGCTTTCTATGAATTTCCCTCAATTTATGGACATGACGCGTTTTTGGTAGATTATGACGGATTTGACAAGTGGATTCGGGAAGGTCTGGCAGGGGAAAATTAAAAGTGCGGTTAATTTCGACCGCACTTTTCCATCATAAATAGCTTACAAATTCCTCAATATTGCCGGTTCGACATTCACGCTCAATTTTTTCTGCGGCAGTACCAATCATCAATAAAGCGACTATTTCATCTTGTTTGCGGCAACCGAGGGCTTGGCGTAATGCGCTGCCATTTACCCATTTTCCGGTGATCCAAACATTATCGAAACCTTGTACATTGGCGGCAAGTTGAATGCCATAGGCGGCACAACCGGCTGTGACTAACTGCTCCCATTCCGGTACTTTGGCTACATCAGGATTAATTTTGGCGATAACCGCAATCACCATTGGGGCGCGATGTGCTAAATTTTCCGCTTTTTTTAAGCGTTCTTCACCAAGATTGAGTTCCACTACCGCCTCTTTAAGCAAAACTTCCAACTTATCCAATCCTTTATTTTCTATTACAACAAAATGATAAGGCTGTAATTTCCCGTGATCAGGCGTTCGAAGAGCCGCTTGAAACATTTGTTCAAGTTGTACTTTATTCGGGGCGGGGGGTGTGAGTTTTTTATTTGAATGACGCGTGGTTAAAAGTGTTAAGGTATCCATTTTTTATCTCTTTTAATAAAAAGTGCGGTGGATTATAGCATAGTTTTTCACGAAGGTTTGTGTTACGCTAGGCGCAATTTTTCTAACCTATCCAAATACTTATGAATGCTATTTTTCGAGTGATCAAACTCTGTTGGCGGGCACTAAATTTTATTCGTGATTTAGTGATGAACCTTTTCTTTTTAGTCTTCGTTTTACTACTGGTAACGATTTTTAGCTTAACGGCAAATACAAAGAAAAGTGCGGTCAATTTATCGGTAGATAAAGGGGCGTTATTGCTTAATTTAGAGGGATATTTAGCCGACAATCGTGATGATGCGGGATGGATGAAAACCTTGCAAGAATTGACCTCCAATGATAGAACTTCAATGCAAATTTCAACCTTTGATGTGGTTTTTGCCATTAATATGGCAAAAGAAGATGAGCGTATTAGCGGCTTAGTGTTGGATCTCAACCATTTTTCGGGGGGCGATTTACCGGCAATGGATTACATCGGTAGAACGATTAAAGATTTCAAAGAATCTAAAAAACCGGTGATTGTATTTGCAAACAATTATTCTCAAGGACAGTATTTTTTAGCAAGTTTTGCCGATCAAATTTACTTAAATCCGATAGGTCAGGTTTCCATTCAAGGGCTGGCGCAAGAGAATTTATACTACAAAGATTTGTTGGAAAAATTAGCGATTACCCCGCATATTTTCCGAGTCGGTACTTATAAATCTGCAGTAGAGCCGTTTTTACGTAATGATATGTCGCCTGAAGCGAAGGCAAATATGAGCCAATGGTTAAACGGTATGTGGAAAAATTATCTGCAAACCCTGAGTGAAAATCGTGATATTTCTGCCGAAACCTTACTACCAAGTGCAAAACAATACTTAGCCGAATTAAAGGCTTTGAAGGGGGATAGCACGGCTTATACGAAACAGCGTAGGCTCGTCACGGATATTGTGAGCAATTTAGATTTAGAACAAAAATTGATCGCACTTTTTGGTAAAAACTCTGAGGGAAAGGCAAATATGGTAGAACTTTCCGCTTATTTGTCAAATTTCGGCGATCGTGTCGGTTTTTCGTTAGCGGAAAATAAAATTGCCGTTGTGAATGTGGAAGGCGCGATCATTGATGGCGAAAGTGAAGAAGGCGAAGTAGGAGGAGACAGCATCGTGCGTTCGCTACGTAAAGCCTATGATGACGACAGGGTAAAAGCCGTTATTTTGCGTGTTAATTCACCGGGTGGAAGTGCTTTTGCTTCGGAATTGATTCGTCAGGAAGTGGAAAATCTTCAGAAAGCAGGTAAACCGGTCGTGGTCTCAATGGGGGGAATGGCGGCTTCCGGTGGTTATTGGATTTCAGCCACATCCGATTATATTATTGCCGATAAAAATACGATTACGGGATCCATTGGGATTTTCGCTATGTTACCGACTTTTGAAAACGCTATTAAAAAAATCGGCGTGAATGCGGATGGCGTAGCAACCACTGAACTTGCGGAAACTTCTGTATTTAGCCCGCTTTCTAAAAATACTCAGGATATTTATCAGCTAGAAATTGAGCATGGCTATGAAAAATTTTTAAATTTAGTCGGTCGTGGCCGTCAAATGTCAAAAAACGCTGTGGATAAAATTGCACAAGGTAAGGTCTGGCTTGGTGTGGATGCTTTCAAACATAATCTCGTTGATGAATTGGGAGACTTTGATCGTGCGGTGGAAAAAGCCGCAGAATTGGTTAATCTTCATCGAGAAACGGTTATCGAAGGATTTTCCGTAGAATGGGTTACAGAAGAAGAGAGAGATGTGTTGAGTAAATTGGTTCGTGACTTTAAACGAAGCGGGCAGCAACTTATGACGTCTTGGCTTGATTTACCAAAACCGATGCAACAATTCAAACATCATTTGAATCAACTCAATAAATTCAATGATCCTAAAGGACAGTATTTATATTGCTTAAACTGTGGTTTAGTGAAGTAATTAGGAGCTTGGGAAAAGCCGCTTTATTGAATTAAAGCATCTCAGGTTGGCAACCCCGTCTTTTTCATAAAGCGGGGTATTTTTGTTATTTTTGCCCTTTTTTGTCTATTACATTAAGTTGCCTTTCAAGCGGATATTTCCCCAATGTTTGCAATAAGCAACTGATATTGCTGATAATGGCGCAATGTATTGAATAAAAATGTCCACGGTATGAGCAGCCTTCCAAAAATTGAGCAACCGAACCGACAGGACAGATTAAGACGCAGGCAGATCAAAGTGCGGTTATTTTTTAGATTTTTTTCATCTGATGCCGGAGAAAATTGTCGGCTAATACGGAAAGATGTAGTCCGTTTGGCAGTGTTAAATCGGGGGCGATTTCTAGCAACGGCACAATGACAAATTCTCGATTGTGCATATCATAATGGGGGACGGTTAATCGTTCGTTTTGAATGCTCTCATTGCCGTAAAGCAAAATATCTAAATCTAAAGTGCGCTCTCCCCAACGCCGTAAACGTACTCTCCCTTGCTTATTTTCAATGCGTTGTAATTCATCCAATAATGTTAATGGTGCAAGCTGTGTTTCAATTTTTGCTACGGCATTGACATAATCGGGCTGATCCTGCGGGCCGAGCGGTTTACTTTGGTAAAAAGAACTTACCGCAATAAGATTGGTTTGTGCTAGGTTGTCGATAGCTTTTAACGCATTATTGAGTTGTTCAACAGGCGTATTCAAATTGCTGCCGAGGGCAATATATACTGTATTCATATCTTATGACTTCACGGATTTTGACTTACGGGGTTTGCGTGAACGAAAATATTTTTTCTTAGGCTTAGGATGTAAGCGTTGTTGTTCTTGCACAAGTTGATCTCGTTGTTCGCCATTGCTGAATTGATATTCATGCCACCATTTTGCCAGTTCAACCGTCTCTCCGCCTTCGATTTCCGCACGCATTACCAATAAATCAAACGCTGCGCGGAATTTAGGATGTTCCATTACACGCACAGGGGCGGATCCGGTACGTTTTAAAAGTTGTAATTGCAAGAACCAAATATCCCGAATGACAGCTGTGTGGCGGCGTGGCGCAGCAAGCGCACGACAGAATAAATCTAACACTTCATTACCGGCAAGAGCATAAGCATCGTGATTATTTAACCCTCCTTCATTTTTCAAAAGCTCCACTTTTTCACGTAACGGATACCAAAAAAAGGCGGCAAATAAAAATGCGGGATTAATGCGTAGTTTATCGGCAATACGTTCATCTGTTGAGGTAAGTGCGGTTACGATCATACGCTCGGCAAAGCTGTCTTCTTTTTCAGTGAAATAGGATGAAAGAGAAGGAAAAAGTTGTTCAAATAAGCCGTATTGACGTAATAAACGATAGGTTTTTACACCGTGGCCGGCTTGTAACAATTTTAGACTTTCATCAAATAAGCGTGCCGGAGGAACATTTTTCAGTAAACACGCTAATTTGCGAATAGGTTCTTCACTTGATTTTTCAAGAAACATATCCAGCTTCGCCATAAAGCGGATAGAACGTAGCATTCGTACGGGATCTTCTTGATAACGGGTAATTGGATCACCGATCAAACGCAGTTTACCTGCTTTTAGATCTTCAATCCCGTGGAAATAATCACGCAAAGTATTATTTTGCGGATTGTAATAAAGCGCATTTACGGTGAAATCACGGCGTTCGGCATCTTGCTCAATGTTACCGTACACATTATCACGGAGAAGCATACCTGCGTTACTTTGTTTGGCTTGATGTTCACCACGGGCATCGTCGTGATTTGCTCGAAAGGTCGCCACTTCAATAATATCGCGACCAAACATAATATGCGCCAAGCGAAATCTGCGCCCTACCAAGCGACATTGACGTTGGAAAATACTTTGAATTTGTTCGGGGCGGGCGTTGGTCGCCACATCAAAATCTTTTGGGTGTTTACCCAGTAAAATATCGCGAATACAGCCACCTACAATATAGGCTTCAAAACCTTGACGTTGTAATTTTTCCACTACACTGAGCGCATTACGGCTAAACATTCGCGGATGAATACCAAAGTGAGCGGCTTTAATACTTTTGTCATCACGAGGTGATTTATTGATTTTTTTATTTGCTCGAGACGTATTGTTTGAAGGCTCTATTCGTTCGAAATGCGATTTTATTTGGGCTGATTGTTTCGGTGCATTTTGTGATTGCGGTTTTTTCTTTTTGCCAAATAAATTTTTGATATAAGTAAAAATAATAAACTCCGTTTTTTAATTTAATTTTCGTTTGAACCGTCATCGGTAGGGATGAGCTTTGTTCTCAATAAAGAAGCACATTGGAAATGCAAAAAGTGCGGTCAATTTTAACCGCACTTTCTCTTTTTTAACAGAATAAATTAACCGGCGACTTGTTTTTCACGAATCTCCGCCAAGGTTTTACAATCAATACAAAGATCCGCCGTTGGACGGGCTTCTAAACGGCGAATGCCGATTTCTTCGCCACAAGAATCACAATACCCGAAATCATCGGTATCTAATTTTTTCAGTGTCGATTCAATTTTTTTCATCAGCTTACGCTCACGATCACGATTGCGTAATTCTAAACTGAATTCCTCTTCCTGTGTCGCTCGATCTGCCGGATCAGGGAAGTTAGCCGCTTCATCACGCATATGCGCAACCGTACGGGACGCTTCTTCCACGATTTGTTCGTGCCAAGCCGTTAAGATTTTTTTGAAATGAAGAATTTGATCTTCATTCATATATTCTTCATCTTTTTTGGGTTGATATGGTTTTACGCCAGCGAGTTCTAATAAACTTAACGATGCTTTTGACATACCTCACTCCTAATACAAACAGAATTTAAGCGTGGTGTTCACGACTTCCTGCTATTGTTGTCATATTTGGTTCTAAGAACCCCGATTTTTAAGGGCGATATAAATAACAGAACTTTATTGTTTTAGCAAATAGAATTTCGCCCGCTAAATTTGAATTTGTCGATCAAGATCGCAAAATCAATGAAGGATGATTGCTTATTGATTAAAAAATACATAGCGTGTTAGCAGTTTATCTACGGATTTTTGCCTTATGCCGTTTAATGTATTTACGTTAGCAATCAGCATTATTTTTGCTTCGCTATCATTGATGTTTTTGCCGGATTTTATGTTAATCGGCTGGAAACAAATGCTGTTCTGTCATTTAGCGTTCGTTCTGACCGCCGTTTTTTTCTATTGGTTCAAAAAAATATTTGCTTTTCGTTTTTTTATCTATCTAAATATCGCGCTTTTAGCCTTGGGTTACGCTCATTCTTTTGCCCTTGATTTATTGCGACAGGCCGATGAAATCTCCGTTCAAAAACAACCGTTGATTTTTACTATTGAAGAAGTATTACATCAGCAAGCGTATCAAACGGTCATTGTTCGCACGGTACTAAAAGAAAGGCTGGGTGAACAGCGTATTTTTCTTAACTGGAAAGCAAAGGAACGTCCTTTTTTAGGGGAAACCTGGCAAGGCGAAGTTCTTCTTCGTCCGCTTTCCGGAAGATTGAATTTCGGTGGGTTTGATCGTCAGAAATGGTATTTTTCCGAAAGGATTATTGCGACAGGAACGGTAAAAAGTGCGGTCAAAATCAAGAGTGATTTTTCATTACGGGAGAAAATATTACAAAAAGCATTGCAACAAACTGAAGGTCTTTCTTTACAAGGTCTATTAATTGCCTTAGCTTTTGGCGAACGGGCATGGCTTGATAAATCAACACAGAGAATTTATCAGCAAACCAATACTGCACATTTAATTGCTATTTCGGGGCTACATATCGGTTTGGCAATGGGGATTGGTTTTTTTCTGATTCGCTTAATGCAATTTTTTCTTCCAACCCGTTTTATTCATCCGTTTTTTCCCTTGTTCTTTGGGGCGATTTTAGCGTTGTTTTACGCTTACCTTGCAGGATTCGCTCTTCCTACTTTTCGTGCAATTTCTGCCTTGCTCTTTATCTCTTGCATACAAATGGCTAGGCGATATTATTCTGCTTTTCAACTTTTTATTTTAGTGGTGGCATTTCTTTTATTATGGGATCCGCTTATGCCGCTTTCCATCAGTTTTTGGCTTTCTGTAGGTGCTGTGTGCTGTTTAATCCTATGGTATCGTTATGTGCCGTTTTCACTTTTTCAATGGCGTCATCAGCCTTTCTCTCAAAAAGTGCGGTGGATAATGCGTTTGTTTCATTTGCAGTTTGGTTTGTTACTGTTGTTCACACCGTTACAGCTTTTCTTTTTTAACGGTATTGCATTAAGTGGTTTTTTCGTTAATTTAATTGCCGTACCTTTTTATAGTTTTTTCCTTGTGCCTTTGATTCTATTTGCCATATTGACTAAAGGAGCGTGGTCCTCTTGGAGATTGGCTAATGAATTGGCAGAAGGAATAACACAAATTATCGCTTCCTTTCAAGGAAATTGGTTCACGGTATCATTTAATTTATCGCTTGTTTTGACCGCACTTTGTAGTTTGATTTTTCTCTTGATCATTTATGGAATTTATCGGGAAAAACGGGTAACGCAACAAAATTGGAAAATAAAACCGGCAAGATTTTTCACATTAAGTACGAGCAAATCATCTCCGCAGATTGAGTTTAAACAAATGATCGGTGTTTCGGTAAGTATTGCGGTTTTATGTTTATTGATTGGGGCGTATCGGCAGTATCAAAAATCGCTTTGGCAGCTTGATACGTTAGATGTAGGGCAGGGCTTGGCAACGTTAATCGTAAAAGAGGGTAGAGGCATTTTGTATGATACCGGTGCGGCGTGGCAAGGCGGTTCAATGGCTGAATTGGAAATATTGCCTTATTTGCAACGTGAAGGAATTGAGTTGGATAAATTGATTTTAAGTCACGATGATAATGATCATTCCGGTGGTGCGAGAGCAATTTTAAATGCTTATCCTCATTTGGTGTTGATGAGTTCATCGAAAAAAAATTACGGTGAAACTTACCGCACTTCCTGTATTATAGGAAACAACTGGCAATGGCAGGGGATTTCATTTCGTGTGCTTTCTCCTGAAAAATCAGTCGCTCGAGCAGATAATTCAGACTCTTGCGTGATTTTGATTGATGATGGGAAGCATCGTATTTTGCTAACCGGTGATGCTGAAATGAAAAACGAACAAATTTTTGCCCGCACTTTGGGCAAACTTGATGTATTGCAAGTAGGACACCACGGGAGTAAAACTTCTACGGGAGAATTTTTAGTTGCCCGAACCAAACCGGATATTTCGATTATTTCCAGCGGTCGTTGGAATCCTTGGAAATTCCCTCATTCTTCGGTAACGGAGCGTTTAACGCACTATAAAAGTACGGTAGAAAATACGGCGCTTTCAGGGCAGATTCGGGTCGGGTTTTATCAAAATAAGATAACAATCACAGCCGCCAGAGACGCTTTTTCGCCTTGGTATGCGCGAGTGATTGGATTATCAAAGGAATAAAAGGTACAATGCCGCCGAAAATTTTTTATAGAAGATAACGGATATGCAAAATCAAGAGATGCAAGATAAAGACTTTTCTACAATGCAAACTTTTAAGCGTTTGTGGCCGATGATTAAACCCTTTAAAGCAGGATTAGTGGTTGCGGCTATCGCTTTAGTGCTGAATGCTTTAGCCGATTCGGGGTTGATTTATTTATTGAAACCCCTACTTGACGATGGGTTTGGCAAAACCAATCATTCTTTTTTAAAAATGATGGCGTTTGTTGTTGTAGGTATGATTTTCTTGCGCGGTGTAAGTAGTTTTATCTCTAACTATTGCTTAGCGTGGGTATCGGGTAAAGTGGTGATGACAATGCGTCGTCGTTTGTTCAAACATTTAATGTTTATGCCCGTGAGTTTTTTTGATCGCAACCCTTCAGGAAAATTGCTTTCCCGAATTACCTATGATTCCGAGATGATCGCTAATTCCTCTTCCAATTCCCTTGTGACTATTGTGCGCGAAGGTGCATATATCATCTCTTTGCTGGCAGTGATGTTTTATACAAGTTGGGAATTGACCTTGGTACTTTTTGTTATCGGTCCTATCATTGCGATTTTAATTCGTTTAGTCTCGAAAATTTTTCGTAGATTGAGTAAAAATATGCAGGATTCAATGGGAGAACTCACTTCCACCACGGAACAAATGCTGAAAGGACATAAAGTGGTGCTTTCTTTTGGCGGGCAATATGTGGAAGAAGCGCGTTTCAACCTTGTCAGCAACGATATGCGCCGGAAAGGTATGAAAATGGTTACGGCAGATGCTATCTCTGATCCGGTGGTACAAATTATCGCTTCTCTTGCTTTAGCAGCGGTGCTTTATTTAGCCACTACGCCACTTATTGCCGATGATCACCTCAGTGCGGGTTCGTTTACCGTCGTATTTTCCTCTATGCTTGCGATGATGCGTCCGCTTAAATCTTTAACGAATGTAAATTCACAATTTCAACGAGGAATGGCGGCTTGCCAAACCTTGTTTTCGATTTTGGATTTAGAAGTGGAAAAAGATACCGGCACGTATAAAGCGAAACCGGCAAAAGGGGAGCTTGAGTTTAAAAATGTAAGTTTTGCATATCAAGGCAAAGACGGGCTTGCATTAAATAATATTTCGTTCAGTATCCCGGCGGGAAAAACCATTGCGTTGGTAGGTCGTTCCGGCTCCGGAAAATCCACCATCGCTAATCTTGTTACCCGTTTCTACGATATTGAACAGGGTGAAATTTTACTTGATGGCGTGAACATTCAGGATTATCGCTTATCGAATTTACGTGAAAATTGTGCCTTAGTATCGCAGCAAGTGCATTTATTTAATGATACTATTGCCAATAACATTGCTTATGCCGCAGGCGATAAATATACACGTGAAGAAATCATTGCAGCGGCAAAAGCCGCTTATGCCTTAGAGTTTATCGAGAAACTACCGGAAGGTTTCGATACGGTAATCGGCGAAAACGGTGCGAGTCTTTCCGGCGGTCAACGCCAACGTTTAGCCATTGCTCGTGCTTTATTACGCAACTCTCCGGTATTGATTTTAGATGAAGCGACCTCTGCGCTTGATACGGAATCCGAACGAGCCATTCAAGCGGCACTTGAAGAACTGAAAAAAGATCGCACCGTTCTGGTTATCGCTCATCGCCTATCCACGATTGAAAATGCCGATGAAATTTTAGTGATCGATCACGGCGAAATTCGCGAACGTGGCAATCATCAGGCATTGCTTGAACAAAACGGCGCATACAAACAGTTGTATAGTATGCAGTTTAATAGTTAAGTGCGAGTTGAAAACTTACGTTATTGTGTTGCATTTGTACAAAATATAGGGTGCGTTAGGCAAAGCCGTAACGCACCGTTAAAATCCATCAACATTTACGGTGCGTTACGCCTACGGCCAACACAGCCTACTTCAATAAATATTATTTTATCCGCACTTTTAGAAAGGATTGTCTATGCCATTTTGGTACTCCCGTTCTAAACTCGCTTGGCTGCTTTTGCCATTTTCTTTGCTTTTTTGGCTTATCAGCCAAATTCGCCGTGCTTTGTTTTCACTAGGTATAAAACCTGCTTATCGCGCGCCGAAACCAGTTGTTATCGTCGGCAATTTATCCGTAGGAGGGAACGGCAAAACGCCGGTGGTGGTGTGGCTTGTTGAGGAACTCAAAAAACGCGGATTGCGTGCCGGTGTTATTTCCCGTGGTTATGGCAGCCGCTCAAAAATTTATCCGCTGCTTGTAACGGAAAACACTTCTCCTATTGAAGGTGGCGATGAACCCGTTCTTATTGCAAAACGCACTTCCGTGCCGGTTGTGATTTCACCGAACCGTCGACAGGCTATCGAACTACTCTTGAAACAAGGAGAGTGCGACATCATTATTTCTGACGATGGTCTACAACATTATCAATTACAACGGGATCTTGAAATTGTGGTGATGGATGCCGAACGTGCCCTTGGTAACGGTTTTGTACTGCCCGCCGGCCCTTTACGAGAATTGCCGAGTCGATTAAAAAGTGTTGATTTTGTTATTACGAATGGAGGCAAAAATCAGTATTCTGATGTGGTGATGACGCTAATTCCACATTATGCCGTAAATTTAAGAAGCAAGGAAAAACGTCCGCTAAATGAATTTTCATTCGGTTCAGCCATTGCCGGTATTGGTCACCCGCAACGTTTTTTTACTATGCTGGAAAAACAAGGTATCGTATTAAATCACACCCAAGCATTTCAAGATCATCAACATTTTGAAGCGGCACAATTAGAAAAACTTGCCCGAAACCAACCGCTCTTTATGACGGAAAAAGATGCCGTGAAATGCGAAACTTTCGCCCAAGAAAACTGGTGGTATGTACCGGTAGAGGCAGACATTGTCGAAGCCGAAAAACACAATGAAAAACTACCGCACTTTTGGGCAAAAATTGAGAAATTAGTTGGGCGATATTGATATGTTTGAACGATTAAATCCGAAATTACTTGAAGTGATTGCTTGCCCGCGTTGTTTAGGGCTTTTGCAATATGATGCGGAAAATCAACGGTTGATTTGTCGTTATGAGCATATAGCCTATCCCATTGAAAACGGTGTACCTGTCTTGGTGGCGGAAAAAGCCGTAATAATAAGAGAAAATTAAACTCTCGGCGTGTTTTGCGCTGAAATTTAATTCACTATATCGTTAAGAAGGAATATTTTATGTCATTCACCGTTATCATTCCTGCCCGCTTCGCTTCATCACGTTTGCCGGGTAAACCGCTTGCCGATATTGCCGGTAAACCGATGATTCAACACGTTTTTGAAAAAGCACAACAATCCGGTGCAAGCCGTGTGATTATCGCCACAGATAACGGAAAAGTGGCTCAAACGGCGGAACATTTTGGGGCGGAAGTTTGTATGACTTCGGAACATCACAATTCAGGCACGGAACGTTTAGCCGAAGTCGTGAAAAAACTGGCGATTGCCGATGATGAAATTATCGTCAACATTCAAGGCGATGAACCTCTTGTCCCACCGATAATCGTGACTCAAGTGGCGGAAAATCTGGCGAAATTTAATGTGAATATGGCAACACTTGCGGTAAAAATTCGTGAACCTGAAGAATTGTTTAACCCGAATGCAGTGAAAGTACTTACCGATAAAGACGGCTATGTATTGTATTTCTCTCGTTCCGTGATTCCTTACGATCGTGATCAATTTATGACATTGCAAGAAGTGGCAAAAGCAAAATTAGCGGATGCCTATTTGCGTCATATCGGCATCTATGCTTATCGTGCGGGCTTTATTAAACAATATGTACAATGGGAACCGACCCTGTTAGAAAATCTAGAAAAACTGGAACAATTACGTGTTCTATGGAACGGGGAACGTATTCACGTGGAATTGGCAAAAGCCGTGCCGGCAGTGGGCGTGGATACAGCGGAAGATTTAGAAAAAGTACGGTCGATTTTGGCTGTGAATTAATATGTTTGATCCTAAAAAATTTCTCTCGGACGTTTCCCATGAACCCGGCGTTTATCGGATGTATGATGATAAAGATCAGGTGATTTATGTGGGCAAAGCAAAAGATTTAAAAAAACGTCTGTCCAGTTATTTTCGCGCTAATCTCAGTAGTAAGAAAACCGAAGCCTTAGTCGCAGCAATTCATCATATTGATACGACGATCACCTCTTCAGAAACCGAAGCCTTACTACTGGAGCATAATTTTATCAAACTCTATCAGCCGCGTTATAACGTGTTATTACGCGATGATAAGTCCTATCCTTTTATTTTGCTTACAAAAGAACGTCATCCGCGTATTACTTCTTATCGCGGAATGAAAAAAATTGTCGGTGAATATTTCGGGCCTTACCCACACGCAGGGGCCGTGCGTGAAACTTTATCCCTATTGCAAAAATTATTTCCGGTGCGCCAATGTGAAAACTCCGTTTACGGCAATCGTTCCCGCCCTTGTTTGCAATATCAAATCGGACGTTGTTCCGCACCCTGTGTAAAAGGTTACGTGACGGACGAAGAATATAACCAACAAGTTGAATTGGCGCGTTTATTTTTGCAAGGCAAAGATCAGCAGGTGCTGGATTACTTAATCGGCAAAATGGAGCAGGCAAGTCGGGATCTTGATTTTGAACTGGCAGCCCGTTATCGCGATCAAATTCAAGCGGTGCGAGCGGTGATTGAAAAACAATTCGTATCGAACGAAAGATTGGACGATATGGATATTATGTCAATTGCCTATCAGCACGGATTGGCTTGTGTGCAAGTGATGTTTATTCGTCAAGGTAAAGTGTTGGGGAACCGCAGCTATTTCCCCAAAGTACCGGCAAATACGGATCTTTCGGAATTGACGGAAACCTTTGTCGGGCAGTTTTATTTGCAAGGGCATCAAGGCAGAACTATCCCGAATAGTATCATCGTAGATCGCCGACTGACGGAAAAATCGGAATTGGAGCAATTATTGACCGAACAAGCCGGTCGAAAAGTAACCATTCAAGAAAGTGTGAAAGGGGATAAAAGCAAATATTTACAGCTGGCACAAGTGAATGCGAAATCAGCATTAGCAACGCAACTTAAACAATCATCGCGGATGTCGGAACGCTATCAAGCCTTGTGTGAATTACTTGATGTACCTGAAATTAAGCGAATGGAATGTTTTGATATCAGCCATACGATGGGAAATCAAACGGTTGCCTCTTGTGTCGTGTTTAATCAAGAAGGGCCGTTGAAATCCGATTACCGCCGTTTCAATATCGAAGGTATTACCGGAGGGGATGACTATGCGGCGATGGAACAGGCATTGAAAAAACGATACGATCGTGATCTTGAAGAAGATAAAATCCCCGATATTATTTTTATTGATGGGGGGAAAGGTCAGCTCAATCGTGCTTTAGAGGTGTTCCGACATCTCAACGTAAAATGGAATAAAAATCGACCGCACTTAATCGGTGTGGCAAAAGGCGTGGATCGTAGGGCTGGGCAAGAAGTCTTGATTATCAGCAAACAAGAGCGTGAAATTCATCTTCCGGACGACAGCCTTGCATTGCATTTGATTCAGCATATTCGTGACGAAAGCCATAACCACGCTATCAACGGACATCGCAAAAAACGCCAAAAAGCCTTTACTCAAAGCGGCTTGGAAAGCATCGAAGGCGTGGGGGCAAAACGCCGACAAGCATTGTTAAAATATCTCGGCGGATTGCAGGGTGTGAAAAATGCCACCTTGGATGATATTGCTTCCGTACCGGGAATTTCTCGCCGATTGGCGGAAACTATTTTTGAAACCTTGCGCAGTTAGTACAAATAGCCGTTGCTTTTCTTCGTAAAGTGATTATGATCTGCGCTTTATTTTTTTATTTATTAGGAATGAATTATGTTTGAGTGGCTTTCTGATCCTGAAGCTTGGATTTCACTTGTTACATTGACTGCGCTTGAAATCGTTTTAGGGATCGATAACATTATTTTTATTAGTATTTTAGTAGGGCGTTTGCCGGCTCAACAACGCCAATCGGGACGTATTATCGGGCTTAGTTTGGCAATGATTACCCGAATTTTACTTCTTATGTCCCTTGCTTGGATGATGAAACTCGTCGAGCCGCTTTTCACCTTATTTAATCAAGATATTTCCGGTCGTGATTTGATTTTATTCCTCGGTGGTTTATTCTTAATCGTGAAAAGTAGCGGAGAAATTAAAGAAGCACTGCATCCTGAAGCGCATCACGAAAGTGAAAATAAAAAGAAAGTGAGCTATTTCGGCGTACTTATTCAAATTGCAATTTTAGATATTGTATTCTCCCTTGATTCGGTAATCACCGCCGTGGGAATGGCGAAGCATTTACCGGTAATGGTGCTTGCCATCGTGATTGCGGTCGGCGTGATGATGTTTGCGGCAAAACCAATCGGCGATTTTGTGGATACGCATCCGACTTTAAAAATCCTTGCATTGGCGTTTTTAATTCTTGTCGGTGTGAGTCTCATCGCTGAAAGCCTTGATATTCATATTCCGAAAGGCTATATCTATTTTGCTATGGGGTTCTCCGCCATCGTTGAAATGTTGAACATTAAAATGCGAAAAGCAATGAAATAACAAAAACAAAAAGTGCGGTCAATTTTGACCGCACTTTTGGTATCATGAATATTCAGTTAAAATATCGCCAAGTTTTAAACTCACAAACCAAAGTATGACCTCATTTACCCTTGAACCTCAAGATAACACCCGTCTTCAATCCCTTTGCGGTGCATTTGATGATCACCTGAAACTGATTGAAAAAGAATTTAATCTCGGCATTTCCCGTAATAATTTTACTTTCACCATAAAATCGAATGAAGAAACGCCTAAACCCTATGATGAAAAATTGATTCAAAGTGCGGTCAAATTAATTCAAGATTTGTATGTAGAAACCGCACCGATTAAAGGCAAGGTAAAAGAATTGGATTTAGAAGACGTGCATCTTGCCCTACAAGAAAGCAGAATGCTATCTCAGGTGGAATCTACCCGTGCGGAAAGCAAAGTCTATGCCACCACAATTAAAACCAAACGCGGAATGATTAAGCCGCGCGGTGAAAATCAAATTCAATATTTACACAATATTTTAACGCACGATATTAGTTTCGGTATCGGCCCGGCGGGAACGGGGAAAACTTTCCTAGCGGTGGCGGCTGCGGTGGAAGCATTAGAACGCCAAGAAATTCGCCGAATATTATTAACCCGTCCGGCAGTGGAAGCCGGTGAAAAATTGGGTTTCTTACCGGGGGATTTAGGACAGAAAATCGAACCTTATTTGCGACCGCTTTATGATGCGTTGTTTGAAATGCTAGGCTTTGAACGGGTACAAAAATTAATAGAACGCAATGTTATCGAAATCGCCCCGCTTGCATATATGCGGGGGCGTACATTAAACGATAGTTTTATTATTTTAGATGAAAGTCAAAATACCACGGTAGAACAAATGAAAATGTTTCTTACCCGTATCGGGTTTAATTCTAAGGCGGTGATTACCGGCGATATTACACAAATTGACTTACCACGTAGTACAAAATCCGGTTTACGTCACGCCATTGAAGTGTTAGAAAACGTGCCTGAATTAAGTTTTAACTATTTTGATAGCAAAGATATTGTACGTCATCCTGTGGTAGCGAAGGTGGTTCAGGCTTATGAGGCTTGGGAAGTGAAAGATGAAATTCGCCGTCAAGCATTTGCGGAACAACGAAAGGCTGAACGTGAAAAAGAGCGGTCGGTTTTAGCGGAGAATTTAGGAGAGTAAGATGGGCAATATGCTAATTGATTTACAGATCGCAACGGAAAACACGGCTGCTTTGCCGACCGAAACGCAAATTACGCAATGGGCAAGCGCGGCAGTTCAACCGAAAAGTGATAACGTAGAAATGACCGTGCGTATTGTGGACGAAGCGGAAAGCCACGAGTTAAATCTAACCTACCGTGGTAAAGATCGTCCTACAAATGTGCTTTCTTTCCCTTTTGAATGCCCTGATGAAGTAGAATTACCATTATTAGGCGATTTAGTGATTTGTCGTCAGGTTGTGGAGCGAGAGGCGGAAGAACAGGAGAAACCGCTTATGGCTCATTGGGCGCATATGGTGGTTCATGGTAGTTTACATTTATTGGGCTATGATCATATTGAAGATGATGAAGCGGAAGAAATGGAAAGTCTTGAAACACAAATTATGCAGGGGTTGGGTTTTGTCGATCCTTATTTATCGGAAAAATAATAGCAAAAAATAGTATGGAGTCTTTATGTATAAAGCCGTATTTAGTGATTTTGATGGTACTTTATTAACTTCGGATCACAAAATTTCCCCAAGAACTTTAAGAGCGATTCAGCGTATTACTCAAAACGGCGTTCCTTTTGTGCCGATTTCAGCCCGTTCACCACTCGGTATTTTGCCTTATGCGAAACAAATTGAGAATTACAATGTGATTGTGGCTTTTAGCGGTGCACTCATTTTAGATCGCAATTTGAATGCGCTTTATTCGGTAAATATTTCTACGGAAGATATTCAAGAAATTAATCGGGTTTTGACCGCCTATCCCGAGGTAGGGGTAAATTATTATACGAATGATGACTGTGTCGCGCGTGATGTGAATAACAAATGGGTGGTTTTTGAACGTGGCGTTACGGGCATTCAAATTGATCCCTATGATGAAAGTGCGGTCTATTCTCCCCACAAAATTCAAATTATCGGTGAGCCGAATGAGATTATCGAAATTGAAAATCGATTAAAAACAGATTTTCCTCATTTAAGTATTTGTCGCTCTCATCCGAGTTTTCTGGAAGTGATGCACGAATCGGCAACAAAAGGCAATGCAGTATGTTTCTTAGAAAATTATTTCAATGTAAAAATGGAAGAAGTAATTGCGTTTGGCGATAATTTTAATGATTTGGATATGCTACAAAATGTCGGTTTAGGCGTTGCAATGGGGAATGCTCCCGAAGAAATCAAACAGGTCGCTAACCGAGTTACGGCCACAAATAATGAAGATGGCTTGGCGTTAATTTTGGAAGAAATCTTTCCGGAATAAAAATACAGTATTATGTAGCAGTTGCTACACCCAATAAATATTGGATATAAAATTCTCTTTGTGCAACTGATACATAATACCGTAAAAATACAAAAATACCGCACTTTGGTATTAAAAGTGCGGTCAATAAATAGAAAATAATTTATTTCAAAATAAACATCGGCGTGTTACTGACCGGATCGCGATGAATTTCTACTTCTAAATCAAATACATTTTTAAGTAATGCTTTGCTCATTACTTCTTCAGGTGCGCCTTGAGCGATTAAATTTCCTTCCTTAAAAATAATCAAATAATCGCAATAGCGGCTGGCTTGATTGAGATCATGCAAAACCGTGATTATGGTTTTGCCGTTTTGTTGCATTTGACGCATCATTGCCATTAAATCGGCTTGGCGGTTGAGATCGAGATAAGTAGTGGGTTCGTCTAATAATACGATATCGGTGTCTTGTGCTAAGGTCATCGCTAAAAATACGCGTTGTTGCTGACCTCCTGAAAGATCCGACACCGGTTTATCGGCGAGTTTAATCGTGTGCGTTTGTATCATCGCCCGGTTCACTAATTCCTCATCTTTAGCGCTTAATTTTCCCCACAAATTCACATAGGGGGCGCGTCCGTAACTTACTAATTCCCGTACGCTAATACCCTCTGGCACAAGGTGTTGTTGTGGTAAGAAGGCAAGATGTTTGGCATACTCTTTGGGTGTTTTTTGCCAAATATCTTTGCCTTGATAAGTGATAGTACCTTGCTTGGGTTTTAGTAGGCGTGCTATTGCTTTGAGTGTCGTGGATTTCCCGCAGCCGTTCGGACCAAGTAAACCAATCACTTTATTTTGGGGAAAACGGAGTGACAAATGATGGACAATCGGTGTGTCTTGATAGGCAAGTTGTAAATTTTTAATTTCAATTGTCATTATTTGGTTCTCATTAATAAGTAGAAAAAATACGGCGCACCGATAATTGCGGTAAGTATGCCAGCAGGTAGTTCGGTAGGTGGGGTGATGATGCGGGCAATAATATCGGAAATTTGCAATAAAATAGCACCGATAAAAAAGGAGGCGGGGAGTAAATTACGGTGTCTCCCTCCCACTAAACGGCGAGCCAGATGAGGGGCAACTAACCCCAAAAAGGCAATCGGACCGCAAATTGCAACGGCTGTAGTGGAAAGCGCAACGGCAAGAATCAGCACGATAATTTGTACTCTACTAACACCGACTCCTAAGGTACTGGCTTTGCTTTCACCCAATCCAAGAGTATCTAAATCTCGGCTGAAGAAAAATGGAATAGGTAGTAGCAACAATAACCATGGAAGCACTACTTGGGCATAAGCCCAGCTTCTTCCCCAAAGGCTTCCCGTTAGCCATAACATTGCGGTATTAATTTCTACGGGATTTGTTAGCATCACATAATGGCTAATCGCTGCCCATAAGGAAGAGAGAGACACGCCAATAATCGCCATTTTTATCGGGCGGAAGTGAAATCCACAGATGATCCAAAGTAATATGAAAGAAAGCGTACCACCGATAAAAGCAAATAGGGGAATCCAATAAAATGTCAGTTGTGGTAAAAATATCAGTGCGGCAATGGCAACTAAACCGGCTGCATTGTTAATACCCAAAATATCAGGTGAGGCAAGGGGATTGCGCACTACGCTTTGAACTAACACGCCTGAAATCGCTAATGAACCGCCGATAACGACTGCCAATAAGGTACGGGGAAGACGATATTCTACTAAAGTGAAATAATTCTTATCGTGGCTATCAAGCGCGGCAAATAATTCATTGAGAGAAAGCGTGTATGCTCCAAGACGCAAACTCATCACCAAAAGGAAGATGAGAAGAGTGAACATTGAGAGATAAAACAGGCGAATTTTTAACGCAGACAAAGAGGGCATTATCGCTTTCCTTTTGCAAATAAGACAAATATCGGCGCGCCGATTAATGCAAGTACTGCGCCGGCAGGGACTTCGCTTGGAAAATTGACCGCTCTTGCGATTAAGTCTGCCATCAACATTAAAATCGCCCCAAGTAACATCGCCATTGGTAAGGCTTTGCGTAGATCATAGCCAATCCAATAACGTGCCAGATGTGGTACGAGCAGACCTATAAAAGAAATAGGGCCGGCTACACTGACGGCAGCTCCTACAATCAGCAGCCCCATTACATTTGCATACCAACGCAAGCGGAATAAGTTTACCCCTAAAGAGCGGGCTGATTCATCGCTTAAACTCAATAGATTAAGCCGACCTGCAAAAAGAAGGCAGAAAAGTGCGGTCAAAATAAGGAAAGGATAGAGCTGCTGCCATTGCGACCAACGAGCGTGCGAAATTCCACCTGCAAGCCAACTCATAATGCCGAATGCGTGATCTTCCGCCACAATGAGTACAAGTTTTGTCAGGGCGGCACAAAGTAGGGATACTGCAATCCCGGCTAAAATGACACGGCTACGTTCACCTTGACTGTCTTGCCAAGCATTGCCGATAATCATCACCAATAACCAACTTGCACCTCCTCCTAATGCGGCAATAAAAGCAATGCTATATCCGTTTACCAGTGTTGGACTTAAAGTTGTGACTAATACCATGGCTAATGCTGCGCCTGAATTGACACTCAATAACGAAGGTGAAGCCAAAGGATTACGGGTAATTGTTTGTAGCAATGCACCTGCCACAGAAAGGGTTGCGCCTAATGCCACAGCAACTAAAGCACGCGGTAAACGTAAATCAATTACCGTAATTTGCGCCAGTTCGTCGGTTGAATCGGGTAAAAAGACTTGTAATGCAGCAACCGGTTGAATTTCAATGGGATAATATAAAAATAGGCTTCCCCATACTAAGAAAGCCAGTAAAATGATAGGGAGTATCCAACGAAAAATTGTCTGCCGCATTATTTTTGATTTACAAATTGCTCAATCTGAGTCGCCATAATTTTGCTGGCTTCTAAACCTCGTCCACGTGCCCAAATAAAAGGGTCAACAGCAAAAACGTGATTGGATTTCACTGCAGGAATCGCTTTCCAAAGGGGCTCGGCTTCCCATTTACGGGCGATACTTTCATCACGATAATGTGCAATAAATAACCACTGTGGTTTTTCCATCACTAACTGTTCAAGATTAATTTCTATCAGGGTTTGAGGATTATTTTTAATCGTAGCCGGAAAAAAACCGAGTTGTTCTAAGAAACTTGGCACATAAGCGGAATTGTTTTGAAAGGTGAATTTATTTTCACGGGATGTACCGAAAATAGCGGTTTCTCCTTTTAGGTGGAGATTTTGTTTTATTTTTGTGATGAAAGCATTATGTTCATTGATTTTAGCTTTCATTTCGTTACTTTTACCGACAATATCACCGATCTTTTGTGCAGTTTTGAGATTGTCTTGATAACTTTCATGGCGGGAATCAAACATTACCGTAGGTGCAATTTTTTTCAATTCTTCATATACTGCCGTATGACGAGAAGGGTCGGCAATAATCAAATCAGGTTTTAGGGAAGCGATGACCTCAAGACTTGGTTGGGAACGGGTGCCTACCGATTGCCACGGTTGAATTTTTTCTCGTACTTCTTTCAAAATACGTGATGTGTCATTATCATCAGCCACACCGACAGGACTTATGCCCACTTGTGCAAGTGCATCTACAAAAGAATACTCTAATGCAACAATACGAACCGGTGTTTTATCAAGGGTAAATTCACCTTTTTCATCGGTAACCGTTACTGCTTGAGCAAGTGAGGAAACGAATAAAAAAAGAGAAACAAAAAGTAGTTTAGCGGTGTTTTTCATATATTCTCCTGTTTAAAAAAACGTTTGTATTATACACACCTTTTTTAATGAGAATAGTTCTTTTTTATAAAAGAAAAATACCGTATTTTGCGTTTAGGATACGGTATTTTTAGATTGAGAAGATTTTTAGTTTTTAAACTCAGCACCTAAGCAAGGACGAATTTTGTTTAGCATTTCTTTTAATACACGTGCCGGTGCAGCGATGATATTGCCACTGCGTAAATAGCCGGAACCTGCTTCAAAGTCGCATACTAAGCCACCGGCTTCACGCACGATTAAATCGCCTGCAGCGCAATCCCAAGCTTTCAAACCCATTTCAAAATAACCGTCAATACGGCTTGAAGCCACATAACATAAATCTAGTGCAGCCGAACCGGTACGGCGAAAATCAGCCGCCTCTTCAATGAGGGCGTTCATCATTGCAAATTGCGTAGGCATTAATTTAGGCCGTTTGAATGGAAAACCGGTAGCAAGAATCGCACCTTGAAGCTCACGTCTGCTATCTACGCGCAAACGTACTTCATTTAATTTTGCGCCTTCGCCACGAACGGCGGTAAAGAGTTCATTACGGATCGGATCATAAACCACACCCACTTCGGTACGATTTTTGACTCGGATTGCGATCGACACGGCAAAATGCGGAAGACCGTTCATAAAGTTACGGGTGCCATCCAGCGGATCAATAATCCATTGAACATCGCTATCTTTTCCTTCAATAGCACCGGCCTCTTCGGTGATGATAGTATGATCAGGATAGGATTTTTTAATGATCTCAATGATTTCCGCTTCTGCAGATTTATCCACATTAGTTACATAATCATTGATACCTTTTTGTGCGCTTTCGATGTCATCGCGGCGTTCATAATTCTTAGCAATCACATTGCCCGCTCTTCGTGCCGCACGAATGGCGATATTTAACATTGGATTCATATTTCCACCAGATTTTAAAGAACAGAAAATTCTGCGCCATTATAGCGATATTTGCCAAAATAACCAGCCGAAAATCGTAAAAATACGGTTTTTTAAGATCCTGTTACTAAAGTTTGTGATCCGTATCGCAAAAATAATTTGCCTTTATTGCGAGTTACAAAAAATGTTTTAAAGTGCGGTTGAAATTGAGGGTGTTTTATGCGGAAAGGGGCAACATTAATCGAATTATTAATTGCTTTGGCGATTATCAGTATTGCTTTGAGTTTTATCCTTCCCCTTTGGCAAAGGGATGATGACAAAATGATTTTAGCGAAAGAGCAACGTCGTCTTTATTTATTCCTACGGCAAATTCAAGCGCGGGCTGAAAATTCTTCTGAAATTTGGTTTATTTTGGCAAATCGTAACCCCGCAACACAGCAATGGTGTATGACCGCCCAAGTGAAAAACGATAAACTTTGCGATTGCTTACATTCGACAAATTGCCCAAAGGAAGTTTACGCACATTTTTATTATCCTTACTTTGCGGAGAAAACGATGATTGTGAGCCCTAAAATTTACCCCGTGGAGGTTGCGCGTTTTAACGGCATCCGCAACACTATTGATTCCAACTGTTTTTTATTACAAGCAGGCGAGGAACGTACTCTTTTTTCTTTTTTTAATGTCGGTAGTTTGAAATTAAAACCGAATCAATCTGCCAGTGCTTGTACGAGATAAAATAATGTTAAAAGGGCAAACTTTACTTAGCCTAATGATTTCATTGGCAATTTCTGCCGCACTTTTATTCGTGATTTCACAATTTTATGTGGATACGCAAATTCAAAATCAGAAAATCTTTTTACGTTTAAAATTACAGGCGGAAATTCAACGTACGATCCAACTTATCGGCAAAGATCTGCGCCGTGCCGGTTTTCGGGCTCTCAACGATAAATTAATTGAAAGTAATCTGAATTTGTTTGAATTAGATGAAAAGGGAAGTGCTTTGATAATTTCTCAGGCGAATAATGCCGCTCAAAATAGCTGTGTTTTGTTCTTTTATGATCTTGATGCAAATGGTTGTATCGGTGAAAAATACACTAAAAATACTTGTATCAATGGCAATCAAAATGTCGCAAAAGGTATCGAAAAAGAACTTTTCGGTTATAAATTGAATGGCAAAATGATCGAAACCAAGCAAACCTATAAAAATACAATTAAGGTAAATTGTCAATTCGGTGAATGTCAAAAAGCACTTCAACAAAGTGCCTGTAATGCCGGAGGTGGTTGGACGGATTTACTGGACGAAAAGGAATATGAAATTACCCATCTGCAATTTAATCGTTTCGCAGAAGGAAAAGGGATAGAAATTCGGCTCGGCGGTAATTTAAAAAATTATCCGGAGATTCACTATGAAACCGCTATGGTGGTGGCACTTTGGAATCAATAAAAGCGAAAAAAGGTATTGTTACCACCGCAATTTTGATCTTTATTTCCGGGCTATTAATGGTGATTTTATTATTTGATGATAGTACCCTGCGTTTCTTTCTCGCCCAGCAAATGCAGCGAAAACATTATGTAGAGCGTACATTAACCTTACAAAAAATGACCTCAGCCGAAAAACAAAATGCCTGTAAAAACTTGCCTTTGGATAATTCGGAGAAGGTTCGGCAGATTTCTATTACGTTAGATGGTGCGAACGATGCGATTCAATATTCGCTTTGGTGTCAGCGTGTCGCGATATTTAAGAAAACGCCCACGAAAGGGGTTAATCAAGGCTTATTCGATCATTTTATCCGTATGGAAAATCTTAGTGAATTTCGACCGCACTTTTTACGACCTGCAAACCCGTTGCTGTCAAACCAAATACCGCAAATTTATTGGTTTGATCAAAATCAGGCAACTTGGGAAATCAGTGGCAAGGTACAAGGGATTTTGATTGCCGAAGGTGATTTAACGCTTCGAGGAAACGGGCGAATTAGCGGTGCGATCATCACAGGTGGAACTTTAACCTTAGAAGGCGTTACGGTGGCTTATGGCAAAAAAGTGATCGAACCTTTGGTGTGGCAATATAGCAAATGGCAGTTGGCGGAGAAAAGCTGGAGTGATTTTAAAATATCAAGTGAATAGGGGAATGTCGTTGGTTTCCGTAATGTTTACGCTTGCATTGTTTAGTGCGTTATTTTTAGTATTTAGTCGGTGGACGGCAAGTCAGCGCAAAAGTGCGGTCAAAATCTATTATGATTTTCAAGCGTTACAGATTGCCGAAAATCAGTCGCAACGGCAATTTTTAGGCGTGCCTTGTGAGCAATACGTGCAACAAAACGGTGTGAAATTTCGAGTGCAATGCCAAAGTGATAAGGTGGTGGTTCGGTATCCGAAAGGTGAATTCTCGTTGAAAACCGAGTAAAATAATGCACATTATTTTGCCTTTCCCATCATAGGTTGCCGCGGTGTTTATCGTTTATTATTCTAACCAACTTGAAAAACAAAAAGAGATTCTTGCCGAAGTATTTAAAAATCTTCTCCCTGAAGATCCTTTCCAACAAGACATTATTTTGGTGCAAAGTCCGGGAATGGCACAATGGCTACAAATGGCGTTGGCAAAGAAAAATGGAATTTCCGCTAATTTGACTTTCCCGATGCCGGCAACCTTTATTTGGCAACTTTATGCGGATAATTTACCGGCGGTTGCTTTGCAAAATCCATTTGATAAAGATGCAATGATGTGGCGTTTAATGGATTTGATTCCTGACTTTTTAACGCTGGAAAGTTTTGCGCCTTTGCGTCATTATTTGGCTTCTTCGCACCATTCCGAACAATATAAACGCTATCAACTCAGTCGTAAAATCGCCGATTTATTCGACCAATACTTAGTTTATCGCCCCGAATGGATTTTTGCTTGGGAAAGGGAGGAAGATGAAAATATTACAGTGCAAATTAAAATGCAACAATCTCACTTAAATGAAACATTGTTGCAACAAATTCAAGATAATGTAGCGTGGCAAGGGATATTATGGCGTGCATTAGTGGCAAAGGTAAAAGCGGATTTGGGCGATCAAGCTATGCACCGTGCCGCCTTACACGAGCAATTTTTATCCCTATTAAATAATAAAGAGCGGGCTAAAAAATTGCCCGAACGCATATTTATTTTTGGTATTTCGGCATTACCAACGGCATATTTGTCCATTCTGCAAGCAATGTCATCGGAGGTGGATATCCATCTATTCTTCAATAATCCAAGTCAAGAATATTGGGGTGATCTTCGTGATTTGCGTATGGATTATTTACGCTCCCGTATGCGCCGAGATTATCAAAAACAAAACGAAATTCGACCGCTCTTTTCGGTAGGGCAAATATCACAATTAGAAAAAGGCGACCTTGAGACGACTTATCACGATGAAAATCTCCAAATCGGTAATCCGCTGCTTGCCGCTTGGGGGAAAATGGGACGTGATTTTCTTTACACTTTGGTGCGGGATGAAGAGCGGGTTGAAACTTACTCTGTAAACGCTTATGAGGATATTTCAAATTCGACCCTACTTGGTCAGCTACAATCTCATATTTTGCATTTAGAAAACCGCCCTTTAAAAATTGAAAAAAATGACCGCACTTTAAGTATTCATTCCTGCCATAGTGCGATGCGGGAAGTGGAAGTATTGCGTGATTATCTACTGGGCTTATTCAATCAGGATCCGACATTAACCCCAAAAGATATTGTCGTTATGGTGGCGGATATTAACCAATATACCCCTTATATTCAGGCTATTTTCGGGCAAAAAAATGGTAATGCACCCTTAATTCCGTTCTCCATTTCCGATAACAAATTATCGGAAAGTGATGTACTGGTTTCCAGTTATTTAACCTTATTGCGTTTGAAAGAAAGTACGTTTAGTGCGGAAGAAATATTAACTTTATTAGATGTTCCGGCAATGCGGGAACGTTTTAATATTTCTCTTTCCGATTTGCCTTTAGTGCGTGAGTGGGTGGCGGATGCCGGCATTCGTTTCGGTTTGCAAAAACAACAAAACGGCGTGAATTTCAATTCTTGGCAAGCGGGTTTGGAACGTATGGTACTAGGTTATGCTATGCGGGAAGAACACGGTGTCTGGCAAGAAAGTCTCGGATTGGATAGTAGTTACGGCTTGAAAGGTTTGCTTGCCGGTAAATTATCACATTTTTTCTCTGTCCTTTCGGCTTGGTATGAAGAACTTCAACATACTCATTCTATGGAAAAATGGCGTGAAATATTAACCGCACTTTTAACAGACTTTTTTGTGCAAAACGAAGAAACAAAGGACACATTGTTTTATATCCAAGAGAAGATTAACGAGATAGCGGAGCTGTTAGCCGAGCTTCATTTTGATACGCCGCTACAGGCTGATGTGATTGCCGATGTGATGACGATAAAATTAGAAGAAGCCCCAAACAGTCTGAAATTTTTAGCCGGAAACGTGAATTTTTGCACATTATTACCAATGCGTTCCGTGCCCTTTAAAGTGGTGTGTTTGTTGGGGATGAACGAGGCGGATTATCCACGCACGCAAACACCAAACAGCTTTGATTTAATGCAATATCACCATCAAAAAGGCGATCGTGTACGCCGTGATGACGATCGTTATTTATTCCTCGAAGCCTTGCTTGCGGCGAGAGATTATTGTTATATCAGTTATATCGGGCGTTCAATTATTGATAATCAACCGAAAGCACCTTCCGTATTGGTAACGCAACTGCTGGACTATGTTAATCACAGTCAAACGGATGAACAAAAAATAGTAGTTCAACAACATAGCATGACAGCATTTAGCCCGAACAACTTCAAAAACACCGAAAATTTTGACCGCTCTTTTGCCGACAAATGGTTGCCGATGGCAAAAATAGACGCTAGCGCGCAGCAAAAAGAATTTATCGTGAAGATGGACAATAAGGAAAACATTACGGAAATTGAGCTGGATCGTTTCGTGAGTTTTGTGGAAAATCCGGTGAAATTTTTCTTTGAAAAACAATTAGGCGTATATTTTCGTGACGAAGATGATCGTATTGCCGACAGCGAAAATTTTGTCTTAAGCGGATTGGATAAATATGCTCTGAATAATGCGTTGATTTATACGGATGAAGATAAATTTGATGAATATTTTGCGCAAGCTAGGGTAAAAGGCGTGCTGCCACGGGCTCAATTTGGCAAGGTTGCAGCAGAAACGGTGCGGGATACTGTGCTGGAATTTAAAGAAAAAATTGAAGAGCTTGGCAAACCGCATAATGCTTCTATTGATTTTAATTTGGATGTTTTGTGGGGCGATAAAACTCAATCGGTTCGTTTATTCGGCTATATGGAAAATTTATTTGAGGGGGAGCAGGTAATTGAATGGCGTTTTGCCGATTACAAAGAACGCTATCGTATTCGCCCTTGGCTTTATTATTTGCTCCGGCTTGTGACACAAAATAATGCAATGCCGCCGATTTTAATCACTAAAGATAAGCGGATCGAATTTTCACCAATAACGCCTGAAGCCGCCTTGGATCAGCTACGAATTTATGTGCAGGCTTATTTGCAAAGTCAATTTGAAATTCAACTGATTCCAACCGTGGATAAAATCACCGATTTTATTGTAAGAGAGGAAAGTGCGGTCTATTTTGAATCGATTTTAGAAAAACTCAAAAAATTAGCGGAAGATAATAAATTTGGTAACCATACCAAAAAAGCCGATCCCTATTGGGCTCGTGTGTTGGCACAAACCACAAAATTTGAGAAGGAAGAAAATTTAGCCGTACTAATAGAGCAAACGAAAAATTGGTTCGGATTAATGTTTGCCGAATCGGAGAAGAAAACGGTTAAGAAAGGCGGAAAGTAAATCGTCAAAAGAGACTTTTTTTGTTAAGATATCGCCCCCTCTTTGATAAGGATGTCCTATGCATTGTCCATTTTGTTCTACGGAAGAAACCAAGGTTATTGACAGCCGTTTGGTTTCGGATGGTTATCAGGTTCGCCGTCGCCGTGAGTGCGGTAATTGCCATGAGCGTTTTACAACCTTTGAAACAGCAGAGTTAGTGATACCGAAAATTATTAAAACCGATGGCTCTCGTGAGCCTTTTAATGAAGATAAGCTTCGTAGCGGCATCTTGCATGCATTGGAAAAACGTCCGGTGAGTTCTGATGACGTGGAAAAAGCCATTAATCACATCATTATTCAGCTGCGTGCCACGGGGGAGCGTGAAGTACCAAGTCAATTGGTAGGCAAACTCGCCATGAATGCGCTAAAAGGGTTGGATAAAGTCGCTTATATTCGTTTCGCCTCAGTCTATTTGAGCTTTGATAACATCAACCAATTTACTAAAGAAATCGAAAGTCTGAAGGATTAAATATGTCTGAGTTTTCCGAGCAGGATCACCGATTTATGCAACGTGCGTTAGATTTAGCGGCGAAAGGTGTATATACCACTTCACCGAATCCTAGCGTGGGCTGTGTGTTGGTAAAAGAGGGGAAGATTGTAGGTGAGGGTTTTCACTTCAAAGCAGGGCAACCGCACGCAGAACGTGTTGCTTTGACACAAGCAGGGGATAAAGCAAAAGGAGCGACAGCTTACGTAACCCTAGAGCCTTGTTCGCATTATGGACGTACTCCGCCTTGTGCATTGGGTTTAATTGAAGCCGGTGTGGTGAAAGTAGTTGCCGCAATGCAAGATCCGAATCCGCAAGTTGCAGGTAAAGGATTAAAAATGCTCGCGGAGGCAGGCATTGAAAGTGCGGTCAATTTATTGAACGATTTTGCCGAAAATCTTAATAAGGGTTTTTTGAAACGAATGCGTCAAGATGTGCCTTTCGTTCAACTGAAATTAGCTATGAGCCTTGATGGCAGAACGGCGATGGCAAGTGGTGAAAGTAAATGGATTACGGGGGCGGCTTCTCGTTCCGATGTTCAAAAAATGCGGGCAAAATCATCCGCACTTTTATCAACATCGTCAACCGTATTAGCGGATGACCCGAGTTTAAACGTGCGTTGGAACGATTTTCCCGATGATCTTAAAAAAGATTATGCTAAAGAAACCGTGCGACAACCCATTCGAGTGATTTTGGATTCCAAACATCGCATTCAACCTACTCACAAATTATTTGAAACGAACTCTCCTGTTTGGTTGGTTTCAAGCGAAGCACGGGATCTTTCGAATTTTCCCGATTTTTGCGAACAAATACTTCTGCCTAAAGAAAATTTATTATCCGAATTGATGATTGAATTGGGGAAACGGCAAATCAATACCCTTTGGGTAGAAGCAGGTGCAAATTTAGCCGGTAGTTTGATTGAGCAAAAATTAGCGGATGAACTTATAATTTATATTGCACCGAAATTATTGGGTGATCAGGCTCGTGGGCTATGCCGACTTCCTCATTTATTACAGTTGGCGGATGCACCTTTGTGGCAATTAGAGGAATTTCAACAAATCGGCGATGATATAAAATTAACTTACAAGCCGAAAGGATCTTAAATGTTTAAAAAACTTTTTCATGCCGCCCTTTGGGGGTTAGCCGCCGCTGGTGTTATTCTTTTTGCAGTACCTCGGTTAAATACGAATAGCATCACGACTTCAGATGATATTATGTCTTTCAAAAATGCGGTGCGGATTGCTTCTCCTGCGGTGGTGAATGTATATAACCGTTCTTTTTCATCAGCTAGCATTAATGATAATGACAGGTTACAAGTGAATAACTTAGGTTCCGGCGTTATTATGAGCCAAGACGGTTATATTCTCACCAATAAACACGTTATCCAAAATGCCGATCAAATCGTAGTGGCATTACAAAACGGAAATATTTATGAAGCGAATCTGGTTGGGGCGGATAATTTAACGGATCTTGCCGTCTTGAAGATTCATGCGAATAATCTTTCCACGATTCCGCAAAATCCAAAACGTCAAGTGCATGTAGGAGATATAGCCCTTGCTATCGGTAATCCTTACAACTTAGGGCAAAGTGTTTCGCAAGGGATTATCAGTGCAGTCGGGCGCAGTGCAGTAGGGGATTCGCTGGGCAGACAAAATTTCATACAAACGGATGCTTCAATTAATCGTGGTAATTCAGGTGGCGCATTAATTAACTCTGCCGGAGAATTGGTGGGAATCAGTACATTGAGTATTGGTAAAACTTCAAACGAAATTGCCGAAGGTTTGAATTTTGCGATTCCAATGGATATTGCAAATGATGTGTTGCATAAAATTATTCGTGATGGTCGTGTCATTCGTGGCTATTTTGGCGTACAAAGTGATATTAGCTCCGGTCGGGAAGGTATCGTGATTACCGCAGTAAGCCCTAATAGCCCGGCAGAAAAGGCGGGTATTCAAGTGGGCGATGTGATTTTGAAATTAAATAATCAGGAGGGGATTTCCGCCCCTGAAATTATGCAAATCATTTCAAATACCAAACCAAATACACAGGTTATGGTTACTATTGCCCGTTTGGGGAGAATATTTGATTTACCGGTGATGGTTGAGGAATTGCCGTCTAATTAGAGGTTGTATGGAAATTAAAACCAGCCATTTTTTTGCTTGTTTGGATCGCCTGCGTTTGATCCAACGTTGGTCGTTAATGCGTAATATCGAAAAGGAAAATCTTGCCGAACATAGTTTACAGGTGGCATTCGTGGCACAAGCCTTGGCTGTTATCAAAAATAAATTTTTTGCCGGTAAAACCAATCCCGAACGTATTGCCGTGATTGCGATGTATCACGATACTTCCGAAATTTTTACCGGTGATTTACCTACCCCGATCAAATATTTCAACCCTGAAATCACACAAGCTTATAAACATATTGAAAGTGCTGCGGAATTGCATCTTATCAGCCTTTTACCTGCCGAATTACAAGGGGAATTCACACCTTATCTTGACAGTGAAACCTTTTCGGAAGAAGAAAAACATATCGTAAAACAAGCGGACTTAATTTGCGCTTACATTAAAGCCCAATTTGAATTGGAACACGGCAACCAAGAATTTAAAGCCGCCAAAAACCGTTTAGAAACCCTTATGCAGCAATGGCATAGCCAAGAAATGGATTACTTTCTTCAAGTGTTCCTGCCTAGTTTCGGGCGGTCTTTAGATGAGATTGCTTTGTAGAGTTGTAGATATAAGAAAAGGTTTTATTCTCTAAATACCAATATGTAAATTCTTATAAAGCTCATTTTTACGACTTGATTTAAGTTTTTTCCAGCTTCTGATTTTGGGCTTTCTCGTTAATTTTCGAATAATGTCCGCTACTTGATGAAATTGATAAAGTTAAACGGAAATGTTGTGGAAGCCTGCTAAAAATCTGCGATGGTCAACTAATGCTTGAATCTTATAATCTTTTTATTGATGGAATCTTTTCAATATATTATTAGATCGTTATTACTGAACAACTAAATTTTCCAGAGTGTTGTTTATAAGTTTTCTTTCCATCGGAATATTGTTGATAAATTAATTCAGGATTTATTTGAATTTTAAGGGAAATAATTTGAAACAGGATGCATTTTGATAGCGTGGAACATTATTTCTAATACTGTATTTTGGAATATGTCTTTTGGAAAAAAATGGACAAGTCTTTTATTCATTTCCAAAAAAATAGCTTAAAGCCTTACAATATAAGCATTTAAGCTATTTTTTTATCAACTATTTTATCTACCATGTCTATTTTGAACACTAAACGATAGTTAATTTTTCTGTTGTACCAAACTTTACAATAATTGATATTTTCCTAAACCAAAAGTTGCATTTTTACCAACATGTAACCATTGCCCCATATATATTAGCTGTTGCCAATCTTCTGGTACATTATTTAATGCCCAATTTCCAACCAAACCGCCTAATTTCATTTTTTGATTTTGACGAGAAGAATACCTTGTCCAGTCCTGCCAATATAACTGTTTATGATCTTCAATCTCTGTAATACCTTGCTTTAGCTGTTCAAAATTGAGTGAGATCGGCTTATCATGAAATTCGCTTAATAACATAATTCTCTTCGCTAAGCCAAGCAACAAGCGGTTAATTTTAATCTTTTTTTCACCTATTGGCTGACCATTTTCTTGTAGGCGTAAGGGCGTTTCAAAATGTAAGCATAAAGAACTTGATAGATTGCCGGGTAACTCAATTTGAGCATTATGCTCAATAATATGATCATTGACTAAAATGGATTGATCATTATGACGTAAGTCTACAAGTAATGCTTTTCCTTTTCCAACCTGATATTCAAACGCACGTTTGAAGGCAAAAGTGATCAGGGGCAACTGATTGAGTAATCTACCAAACAACACCACATCAAAGGCTAATTTTTCACTCTGTTGATATACACGCTCTCCCCATTTAGGCGGTTCAATAATATACCCATTAGGGACTTGACTAAATTTCTGCACTTGATGTTCAAGCGGTGCGGGTGTTTCAAAAATAGCCGTGTAGGGACAACTACGATAGAGTGGGCAAGTTTTACAGTTTTCTAACTTAGTCATACAACAAATTTTGCGTAATGATCTGCCAAATACACCACGTAAGGTCGAACCTGCATATTCGGGTAAAAAAATAGGCTCGCTCACCTGAAAAATAAAGCGATAACGAGCCACTGATAATGTTTTAAAATCCATTTTTATCCAATCAATCTATTTCGTAATTTATTATACTCTTTATCCGCATTTTTCTTTTTCATTTCCACGCGTGTTTTTACAAACTCTAACGTTAATTGCTGATAAGTAAATTGTTTGTCGGATTCGTTCCAAGATTCTATTGCTGTTCCAATTAGTTTTTTGACTTCGACAAAAAGTGAGGAATGAGTATCAAATTGTTTTTCTCTTCCTGATTCAAATTTAGCCACTAAATCCATAACCGATTTTTGATTTTCATTAAGAGATTCTAATAATGCCAGCTTATCTAACTCAGCTTGTAATTCTGCCTCTTTTTTCGCTTTGTATTCCATTTCTTCTTGAATACGCTTATTTTTCTCTCTTTGCTGATTTTCAAAATGAGCTTGCTTATCAAATAGAGACTTAGGTTGTTTTTCACACCATTGTTTCAACATTACATTTTCCTCAGTCGGATCAACTTCAAGTAATGCCCACCCAAAAGGAAGCAATCTACTTTTTGCATTTTCTGTTGAAGAAGCCAGCCAAAGCGTTGTAGCTTGATCACGATAATCATCTTTTCCGTCTTTACCACCTTTCATAATTTTTATTTGAGCCACATTATCGCCACGATAGCTTTTGCTTTCAGCACCGCTTTTACCTAATCTGACTAAAATGCCTGAACTTTTCTCAACAAGTAATTTTAGTGATTGAGCTTGTTCTCTTTCCATCAACTGACGATCTACTAATAATGCCATTTCTTTATCGAAAAGTGAGCGACTAAATTTATTAAGTATATTTAGATAATCAAAAATATTCTGTAAAGTGGCAAATTTATCTTTTCTTACTATGGCTAATTCAGATTCAAAAGCTCGATATTGTCCTCCAACAATACATTCTCTGCGTAATGCCACACCACGAGCTTCTTTTCTTTGACTACTAACTTTTTTCTTGTGATTTGTTGAATAACAAATTTGAGTGTAAGCAGTTGAATTTGCTTTAAAATCAGCAAATTTTACTGTGCGTAATAGACTATCAGCAAAAAGACCAATATCTTTTTCAATAAGTTTTTGCTTATCTCTTTTATCAATTCTAGGATTACCTCGCTTTTGGTGAGCATCATCTAAAAGTGCGGTAGCTAACGCACCTTTAAAACTACTTGCAGGAATATAGGGTAAATTTTCATAAGGCGAATAACAATGACGTTCAATCGCAAATTGATTAAATACTTTCAGCCCATTCCCTTCAATCGTTGCTGGTTTACCAATTTTCGTTTCCCAATCCTGAGCTACTCCTGAAGCAACATTCGCAAAATAATGAGCGAAATTAACCGCTTGTATTTTATTACGTTGGAAGAATTTCTGAATTTCACCTAAATCTGATTTTTGTGCAAGACCTAATAACTGACTACGTTGAGAATCATCTAACCATAATTTACTCGGTTCAAAATGATACAAAACCCCTTCATCAATTACATAGTTGGTAGGCTCAAAATCTTCCCCACAGCCGATATGAATTGGTGTGAGTGGGGTAAGATAAACACGGTGATGTTGAAGAAACTTATCCATTTTATTCTCCTAAACGCGCAAAATTGATTGTCAGTGGAAATACGACCGTATAGCCTTGATGTACCGCATTAGGTTGGCTAGGTGAAACATTCGCCAAACCATTACCGATAAATTGTTTTGCTTCAAATTGTTTCGGTGTAAATATCGCGCCTATTTTGCTTAAAATAATCGGCTTTTTAAAGGGAGTTGAACTTAATGCTTTAAATGAGCCATGTCGCCCAAATCTTGTGGTGAGCTGATAAAAACAGCGTTCTTTATCTAAATTATTTTGCTGTGGAGCAGCATTGCCAAGAGCTAAGTAGACATTATGATTTGGCTCAAAACTCAATGAAATCGCTTCACTTTTTTCTAAGCTAAAACGTCCTAACCCAATACTCGCATCTCGCCCAAATCCCAATTTCCCGATATTACTTAACACCTCTTTTAATTCTTCATAGGAGAAACGGTTTTCATCGATTACACAATAAATATCTAGCAAGGTTTCAGGCTGATACCAAATTTGTGGCATTGTGTAGGGAGCAAATACCCTTTCATCGGTCGTATGAGTTTGGCGATTTAAGGTATTATGTGGCTGCTCGTGAGTTTCTCTTTTAAAGGTGTTTTGCTCAGAAACCAAAATATCTTTCTCTGCTTTTGCAAATTGTTGCCATTTTTCAACTGTTTGAGTCTTCACGTTTTCCAATGTGATCCACTGTTTTTTCTTTAGTTTTTTGCGATCTTGCTCTTTTCCCTTTTGCCAAAAGCAAGACGGGAGTGTTGGCAAAGGCAAATAGCCACTTGGCATTGCATCAGAAAGTACTAGAAAAGGTTTCTGCTCCGTATAGCCTTTCAATAATTGCGTTAATTTTTCTTCGCCAAATTGATGCCGAATTTCCCAACAAAGTTGCCCAAATAACGTATCACCAACTAATGGCGTACCAAACGCACTTTCAATTTTAATTGTTAAACGATAGGTTTTCATCGTTTCCCCTTACTTGAATGGTTCAATCTCTTTCAATTCTCTTTTTACATCGCCCACCATAAGCTCAACAAACTCGACCTTACCGTAACCACGAGATCCCGAACCACCTAAACTATCAAGTTCCAGTAAACGTAATCCTTTTAACAACAGTTCTACCAGCTCTTGGCTGTCATTCTCAAATTGACGCATAGTCAATTTAAAATCAAATTTTGCTCCCGCTGGCACACGCTCTGTTTGGCGAGGGTTACCTGCAGTTGCAGTAATACGATCAATGGTATTTTCAGATTTTGCTTCTGTGAGTGAAAAATTATCATCACGCAAATTTTTCTCCCATTCCGCATTTAAAGGACAATCCCAAAAGGCAAGGCGAGAAATACCGATTTTTTCTAGCCCTTCTTCATCATTTTTCGTATCCGCACTCACACCAAATAATTTAAGGATATTTTCGACCGCACTTTTATCTTTTGCTTCCTTGATATCTTTAATACTTAAGGGATCTTTTTTCACTTCCCCAGAACGCCATTCTAGCAGTGTCCGAATTTTTCCTTTAAGGCTTGAACCAGGAATATAAGGTGATTGGGTAATCGGATGTTTAATAACGGCATTATCAATACCGCCAATATGCATTTCCGTATCACCCGCCCCGATATGTAATCCTGTTTTTAAAACTAAGCTAGCCTTAATTTCGATAATATTTTGTAGTTTCATTTTTAATACTCCTTACTTTTTGATTCTTCTAATTTGCAATAACCAATAACGGCTTCCATAAATAATTTTGCTTCATTTAATGTTTCTGCCGATTGAATGTTGTTAATACAAGTATTAAATACTTCACTAAAATGTTTATTAATATGTTTCCGTCCTTCAGCATAAGCTACTTTAGCTTTAAGCATTTTAATAAAAGGTTCAAGTTGCTTATATTCATTTTCTCTTTCTTTTCGCTTTAATTGCACTTTGTCATTCCATAAGCAAAGTTCATCATAAAACTTACGAAGTTGTGTACTTTTATTTACCTCTTTATTTAATCTACCTGTTTTAATATCTGTTTTTATATAGATTGCTGCTTGTTCGGCAATATCAGAAAAAATAGTGGGTGATTTTTCTGTTCCAAATTTAATTTGACGAATATCCATCATATTCTCCATTAGCGTTTTTGATAGAAATAATTAAACAACGGAATTGCAAAATTTGCTTGATACTTTTCAATTCCTTGACCAAAAGCTGTTGAGATTTCCTTAAGAGCGAAATCTCTTTGCTCTTTTTTCAATTTATCCACAACATAGCGAGCGGTTTTATAATAAAAACGGCTACGCCACATTGTTGCTTCAATATTTTTCGTATCGCTTGCTTGCTGGCTAAAATAAATTAACGCATAAAGATAAGCGGTCGAAATTGAATAATCCTTTGCAAGTCGCTCAATTTCATCACCTAATTTCTCTACTAACGGTTGCCATTGATTCCAACTAATCGTTTTTTGATAAAGCGTAACCGCATTTTTGCCTTGATGGTCTTTTGCTTTTTCTAAAGCTTTTTCTGCCATTTCGCCTAGCTGTGGCACAGGTGATCCCACTTTCGTCATCCCCATTCCTGCCGAAAAATGAATATCAGGATTAAATGCCACATATTCTGCAAATTTTTGTTGCATTGCATAGGCTAATGCTTGTGTTTTCTTCCAAGAACCGATTAAGAAAAAGTCATCACCACCTGCAAAAACCGTATACATATCCGGATTGTATTTTTGACAATAAGCAGGTAACCATAAACTAAAAAATTGGTTCATTTGGCGTGAAAGACTCGCCATTTTGGCAAAACTGGATTTTTCTAACCCTTTTTGAAAAATTAAGCCAAGATTGTCCACATCCCCTTTTAAAGTCATTAAGGCTCGTTGCCCGATAAATTTCTCTTTATTATCCGTTAAATGACGATCTTCACAAGCAATAAAATCAAAGGTTTTAATCTTACCAATTTCAACACTTTCTTCTGTATTTTTATATTTATCTAAATAGGCTTGATCAGCATCTGCTTGACTAAACAAAGGCACATAGGCATTGATATAACGCCGTGCGTAACCTTGCCAAATAGGTTTATCTATTTCAGGTAATTCAAAATCCCAAAAGCGGTAAATTTTATCAACTAATTGACCAAATTTCCCTGTATCTTCTTGAGTATTGGTAAACACTACGGAATAGCCAAAAATATTCATTGCTAAACGATGTGTTTGGCGATCTCGGTAAATTTCACTATCAGGATCACAAATAATTAAGCGGTCATTTTTTGCTAATAATTTACCAATTTCTATTTGGTCTTTTGATATTATAGAAAGCCCTGAATTTTCTACCTTTTCATCATATTCCGAACAAGCAGGAAACTGACTATTTAAACGGCAAACACCATAAGGATAACTGACTTCTTGTACACTTTGTGTTTGTTCAATTAAATCTAACCGCTGTAATTTAATTTTTTCTAATTGACGAAATAAATTGGTTTGCAATTGGCTAAATTGATTTTCCATAAAATCATTCGCACAGGCTTCTGTCGTTGCAATACCTACGCCAATTAAACCAAAAGTATTTTCAATTGCCCACTGATTTAATTCTTGTTGCACCTTAGCAATCGCTGATTTTATTGTTGGCGTATTCGGAGCAACAATTAAAAATTTACCTGCTGCATTCATTATCTGGCTTATACTTGGTAACTCACAAGCTTGCAATAATTTAAGTGCCGCTAATTCCGTAAACAATGACACTTGGAACGAACGCCCTCTTAATAATTTTGCGGCATTCTTATTCGTTGCACTACCGCCCGAGAAAATAAAATCTTGAATACCGAAAAAATCGCCTTGAATCAGTAAAAAACTTTTTTCACCCCAGCTTTTTTGGTGATTTGTAAAATAGTCTGCCTGAACCTTGTCTTTATTCTCTTCTGTCCAACGCCAAAGTGCGGTCGCTAATGCTGCTGTTGTTTTACTGTGATCATAAAGAGAAACTTCTGCTTTGACTCCAAATGCAGTAGCCGATGGAACACAGGCGGTAAAACATTGGTAGGCAGTATCAAAATGGTCAAGCCATAAATCCCAATTTTGTTGATGTGATTTCGGAATCGTTTTCAAACCTTCTAAAAATGCGTTCCATAATTGGCTATATTCCTGTTGAGCTTTTTCATTATTATTTGGCTCAATTTCTACTTTCTTTTTCGGAAAAATACTCTCTGTACTTAATGACGAAAGTGGATAGGCATAATCATATTTCTCCGCTTTCTTTTGATTAAGCTGAATATTTTCAAACAGGCTCAACAAACGACTTTGATAAAAGTTTTTATCCTCCGCCCGATTATATTCTTCAAATTTTTCTCGTTCAAAACCTGAAGCAATGCGATCCGCTGTTGCAATAATCCATTGTAATAATGTATCGGGTTTGTGATGAGAGGCTGCTGCGTTGATCAGCGAATCCGTGATATCCGTACTTTCCTGCTGACGGGCAATAAACGGATAAGTATGTTGACTAATAAAATTAGGGGCATAAGGCTCAATCTGGTCAAGTGCAATGCCAGTATAAGCTGCGTGAACGTGAGAATGGTATTTCTTTTCCTGATTATAAGGGCAATAAAGGGTTTTATGGGCATCTAGAGTTTCCATTGGGACGGGTAACTTCGCTCGCTGAGCAAGTTTGCCAATATCGTGTATTAGTGCTGCAAATGCCATTCGGCAGGAAGAAGATAAGAGATGACTCATAATTTTTCCTTAATTAGTTCAAATAATGTCTGAAGTATAAAAGATTTTTCAATAACGTTGAAGAAATACAAGTTTGTATTTTTATTGTAGAAAATGATTTATTTGTCCCTTTAGAACAGGGCAATGTCTTTCGACCCAACACGCAAAAGCATTGTTAAGTTTTACGGAGTCTCAATCCCTTTAGAACAGGGCAATGTCTTTCGACAATGCAGTGCGAGAAACCCAATTACTCAGCAATATCTCAATCCCTTTAGAACAGGGCAATGTCTTTCGACTACAGAGGCAATCAATAAACATAGAACTCGCTGGAATCTCAATCCCTTTAGAACAGGGCAATGTCTTTCGACTTTTTACAAATCGCAATTATAGATTTTAACAATGATCTCAATCCCTTTAGAACAGGGCAATGTCTTTCGACAGATTTATCAAATTAATCCGAGGAAAACTCTTAATCTCAATCCCTTTAGAACAGGGCAATGTCTTTCGACAGATTTATCAAATTAATCCGAGGAAAACTCTTAATCTCAATCCCTTTAGAACAGGGCAATGTCTTTCGACAGTGGTTGAACAACACAAAGAGAAAGAACGTAGAAATCTCAATCCCTTTAGAACAGGGCAATGTCTTTCGACTTTAATCAATCAGAATATAACAAAGAAACTATATCTCAATCCCTTTAGAACAGGGCAATGTCTTTCGACTTTAATCAATCAGAATATAACAAAGAAACTATATCTCAATCCCTTTAGAACAGGGCAATGTCTTTCGACTTTAATCAATCAGAATATAACAAAGAAACTATATCTCAATCCCTTTAGAACAGGGCAATGTCTTTCGACGTTCAAAGTGTCTTTAGCTAAATCATTCCATTCTATCTCAATCCCTTTAGAACAGGGCAATGTCTTTCGACAGCATTTGGTACTATCACATTAACAGCAGATACTAATCTCAATCCCTTTAGAACAGGGCAATGTCTTTCGACGCAGTAAGTGGTCTAACAAGCTGGGGTACTAAATCTCAATCCCTTTAGAACAGGGCAATGTCTTTCGACGCATTGAATTAGATAAGGAGATTGAGCTATACCATCTCAATCCCTTTAGAACAGGGCAATGTCTTTCGACTTTGAAGGAATGAAATTCCTTAACAAATTGACATCTCAATCCCTTTAGAACAGGGCAATGTCTTTCGACTAAATTATTCATCAACCAATAAAGAGGAAAATCTTATATCTCAATCCCTTTAGAACAGGGCAATGTCTTTCGACGGAAGAATACCTCTTAGAGCTTGACAAAAGAAGTAATCTCAATCCCTTTAGAACAGGGCAATGTCTTTCGACTACAAAATTGAGTTGTAAACTAAAACTTTACAAATCTCAATCCCTTTAGAACAGGGCAATGTCTTTCGACAAATCCAAGCTAAAAACTTAATGTCTGTTAAGGAAATCTCAATCCCTTTAGAACAGGGCAATGTCTTTCGACTTCGACTACTAGCGGTATCGCTAGTACTATTGACATCTCAATCCCTTTAGAACAGGGCAATGTCTTTCGACGAACAAGAAAAGTTCTTCGAACAAGAAACGAATGAATCTCAATCCCTTTAGAACAGGGCAATGTCTTTCGACTTTGGTGTTATCACTTCATCAGCGGATGCTGTTAGCATCTCAATCCCTTTAGAACAGGGCAATGTCTTTCGACCAAGTAAAATGCAAGGATTAGCCGAAAAGGAAAAATCTCAATCCCTTTAGAACAGGGCAATGTCTTTCGACCGCGGTAGTGATAAAAATGCTTTAATATCAAGCGCTTGTAAGGTGGCTTTCCAACTTTTTAGAGAAGTTAAAGAGTTAAGGTTTAATTTGTACATTTTTAAATCAATTTAATTATTTCCGCCATAAAAAGACATTGTGTATTGTACTCAAATTTAACCGCTTGTAAAAGCCAATATCTCACAAGCGATTACATCTATACTCTTTTTGGCAAATCAATAAATCCCCATTGGCATTCCTGTCAGAAAAATCCCCTCGGGCAAAAAAGATTTTCCTAGTCGCCATTGTTTGCCGTTTGGTGGGAGCTGATATAGGCGGAAGTCATCTTCTTTTTTATTGATAAGATTCAGGATTTCTTCAACACAGCTTTCTAGCATTTTTTCACTGCCTTCAAATAAAAAGACACTGTATTGAATAGGTGTCGCATAATGTAACATTACTTTATACACTTTTGCGAGTCGTTTAGGATTGGCAATATCATAACCGATGAGATACATTCTTCCTCCTAAAAATGAAATTCAAGATTATCAAAAAGTGTATGTAGGTTAAAAAAATAGCGTTCTACAGCTGTTCCCCACGGATTCTTTGCCCCTATGTTAGTCATTATATCTCGCCGTTGTGGTGTGATCATTGCACTTTGTTTTAAAATAAAGCCAAGATCTTGACAATTTTGTGTCAATATTTTTCGCCAAATTTCGACTTGCTTCTCATATGCCATATAGAAATTCACTCGTCCGGTTTTACCCAGTAAACAAGCATCATTTGTGGTAGAAAAATGCTCTTCTCGTAAAATACGCTCACGAAAACAACCTAACAACCAGTTATCTACTAAGGGGCGGAGGGGTTCAATCAGATCACAGGCTAAGGATTCTCGGCCAAAATCTAAACTATGATAAAAACCGATATAGGGATCAAGTCCAGCTCCATAGCTGGCAAGCACGGCTTCGCTATGTAGTAAGGTGTAAGTAAGCGAAAGTACCGCATTAAAAGGGTCTTTAGGTGGACGGCGATTTCGCCCTTGAAAACGCAAACTATCAGGAAGATAAAGGCTAAGGGCAGTAAAATAAGCCGAAGCGGCTCGTCCTTCAATTCCTCTTAAGCAGGCTAAATGGGTTTGGTGATGAATTTTACCTATTAATTTGTCAATTTCTTCCGCTTTTGGTGCAAGCAATATTTTCTTGCCTAATCGTCTGTTTGTCGCTTGCCAAAGCCAATTTTTTTGTGTGACTAATTTAAATAGGATAAGACGTTTTGCAAAGGTGAGACAAAATTGTTCATCTTGTGAAAGCTGATATTGAGCAACTCTTCTAGTTGCATCGTTGTGAGGCTGATTCATAAAAAGAGTTGGGGTATTTTTTCGACCGGATAAACAGATAACCCCGATGCCTCGTTCCCCTAGCTTTGCCAATAATGAGGCTTGCAAAGTAACATCGCCTTTAATATAAATTCGCTCAACAGGTGCAAGTGGAATCGTGCCTGTGCGTTCATCATTTTCATAACAAACTAGTGCTTCTCCATTGAGTTTAAGAGTTGAGCCTTTACGGTCAATATATAAACTAGACATATTTGCCTCCATTAAACAAACAAAAAAGGTTGGGTTGATTTGGTATAAGCCTTGCCATAAAACTGGCGTTCGTTATTTTCAAAGAGCTGAAAAAAGTAAATGCGATCATCACTAGGTTCAATACAAGCGGTCAGATTTTGCTTTAATGTTGCTAATTCGTGTTGCGTTACCCAACATTCATATAAGGATTTCTGCCCGCCGATAGCATAAGATTCGATGATTTTATGCACTTTTTGTAGCCGTTTGCTATCACAAATATCATAGGCGATGAGGTAATGAAAACGATTGGGCATATTTTTCTCCTGCTATTTAGCTATTCGATTAGAGCAACATTTTTGGCAAGGTCGAAAACCAGGAATTTCCATAAATTCTTCGCTTACATCTAACCCATTTTCTTTTAATGAAAAAAGGTAATAGTTAAGCAAACTATAAAATAGTGTATTAGATAAATAGTTAATGTAGAATGAGTTCCATTTATTAAAATTTTAAGATAAATAAATGAAATATATTAAATATACAAATTTGTAAAATTAAAAAGATATAGTTTTTTTATCAATTATTAAAACAACGACAACGACGAAAACCACTTAGATGTAATATTTTTTCTGTAATATCAATCCCTTGACTAAAAGCATATTGAAAATGAAAATGCAAAATCCACATTTGAAGTTGATATTTCAATGCTTGGATTTTTTCCATTTTGAGTTGATCCTCTTCGCATAAATCATCACTATGTAATAATGCTGAAAAACAACGAACTCGCTCTTTTGAGCTATCTTGAACATAAAGTCTAAAAAGCCGGCTGACCCGTTTAATTTCAGCAAGTTGTTCTTCTGATGCAAGATTAAAAAATGCTTCATAAATACCTGTATTTTCATAACGTTTTGGTAAACGAGCAATTTCTTGAATAGATTCCTCTAGCTTAAAAGTATCTTTAAGCTCTTGGCAAAACGCAATAATTACACTTATTTCCGTACCCGCTTGATAACGCTCTTTATTGGCTAAAATCATTTCTCCATAGGCTTTTACATCCTCATCTTTTAATGATGCAGGACGTAAAATATTTTCAAAATCGCTATTTAAAGCTTCACATTCTGAATGAGCGTGGTAAGCAGGCATTCCTAGTTTGAATACCCACTTATTTTGTTCTTGTTTATTCTGAATAAAATACATTCTGCGATTTAAATTACTTAAATCACGATAAAGTAAATCACTAATAACAAGTAGTTTAGCTTCATTTTCAGAAAAATACGCTAGATCTAATGGGATATCTTTTAATTGATAGCCTCGATAGTATTCCTTTTTAAAATAGGAAGGAATATTAATATCTAATGTTTTTATTAAATTTCTATAATTATAATTGGTAATATAAAGCATTATTTTTCCCTCTTATTAAAATTGCATATAGAGTACTAAATAAAGAATATTTTTCGAATAAATACAAGTTTGCAAAATAGCTTAATTTAAACGTATTGTATTTCCCCATTGAATAAAATCAGGGTGTAGAGAAATCGGTGTGGCATGGCAGTTGTAGATATAATACGCTTCAACATCATAGCCGAAGCCTTCTGGGGAAGAGGCGGAGAGTTCTCCGTCATCAATATAGCGACCATATTCTGAATTTAATTGACGGCGTAATGCTTCAATATTATGAATCCATTTTTTCCCTGCTTTTAAAAAATAACGCCCACGATAGGCTTTGGGGTCTTGAATTTCAACAAAACCTAAAGATAAAGCAAGTAATTCACTTTGAGTATAAGGTTGAAAAATAGTAGGAGATGTTTTTACGGGGAGCGTATAAGTAGAATATTGCATTATTATCTCCTATTGAGGCTAAATCATAAGAGAATAATAAAGAAAAATAAGAAAAAATGATGAAAATGCAAATTTGTAAAAAGCCCTTTTACTTTTCAGTAAAAGGGCTTTTTTTTATCAAAGAAATGTTAAGAAGTGAGAAATATTATTTTGAATTTTATCTAAATTAATTTCATCAACAAATAAAGTATAAGTCGTATCAATGACGGGTAGAGAATAAATAGAAGGATTATGCTTATCTACAAATAAATATTTTTGTAATGCTTTATTTAATTGATTGCTTGATTCTGAAAATCTATTCTTAGAAGGTGGATAAATATCTTGAAAAATAGTTTGATCAAGCGGTTCAATTAAACCTAATTCTTGCTTAATTTTATCGGTATCTCCTGTTTTAATATAATCATAAATCTCAAAATATAAACGAACAAAAGGCAATTCATAATATTTATATCGATAGCCATACACTTTACAAATCGCACAAGTTAATAAAAGTGCATAGGGTTTTGCCGCCAACTTAATAGGTTTATCTAATGCACCTAGCTTAACTTTTCGTTCATCTATTGGCGATAAAAAGGTGATACTTGGTTTTTCAATCAACCGCTGAGCTTGTTCAACTGATTGGCTGTAGGTAATCTTTTGTTTTAGTAATTGCTCAGAAACACCTCCGCTTAATCCTAATCTTACCCAAGGAATTTCAGCTAGCATTACTTTAGCCGTAGAAGCATCAAGCTCTTTACCATCACGATCGGTAATTAAATATTGACGTGGTTTTGGATAATAAAAATTTTCTAGCATTTCAAATTTCGAAGAGACTAAAACGTGAGAAAGACTATCTTGTTCACGACCATAAAGTGATAAGGCATAACCTAAGAAAAAGCCCATTGTTTTACGACCGCCTGCAATGGAAATATGCACTGCACTTTGTTCATCTTTGCAAAGATCACCCACTAAAGAAACGATTTGGTCGGACGCAAGTGTATTTTCCTCAGGCGTGCGAATATCTACTAAAAACTGACCGCTCTTATCTTTTAATACCTCAATACAGCTTTCATCAAAATGAATATCTGTAAATCCGTATTGCTGACCATAATCTAAAACAAATTCTGCTATCGCTCCTTGGCCGACTTTACGTCCCCCCTCGATACCTAGCAAGGATTTCATCAACTTATTCTTACCTTGTAAAGTGGTGATCACTTTAATTTCTGTTGGAATAAAGCCTTTTTCCGTTACTAATGCAAATAAAGTTTCAGTAACAACAGCGGGCGACATACCTGTTACGGAAAGTAAAATGCGTTTGTTATATTCAATTTCTTTTTTCATTTGAATTACCCTATCCATTCTTGTAGCTTTTGTTTAAGGCGTTGAACATCTTTACCATCAATAATAGTAATATTATAAGTTTTTGCACGATTTTTTGTGGCATCAGGTACAGGGAAGTAACTCACTAAACATTTCTTAGTCATCAATCCACCGTAATCTTTTAATGTTTCCAATTTATACAAAATATCTTCAGCTTTAACACTATTCCCTTTATCTAAAAGTTGTGTTTTACATTCGATAATGTGAAGTTTATTTTTTGCTAAAAACAAAACATCAAATTCATTCATATTACCTTTATTTTCATTACTATAGGCATTCTTATCTAAACGATATTTATTATTTGCTACTTCACAACTTAGGGCATAATCTTGAACTTTAGCAATTTGTTTCACTTGTTTTAAAGTATATTCTTCCAACCAGCCACCGCTAACTAAATCACGGTAGTTTTTACCGATAAAATCAATGGTATCATCTTTAAGTTTTATTAAACCTACATCATTAAACTTATTAATAATATTTATAAAATATTGAATTTTAATATCCTTACTTTCTTTAAATTTATATCCTGTTTGCTGTGATAAAGTTGCACTTTTATTTAGCAAGGGAATTTCATTTTTATAATCATCATACCTTATAATTAATTCATTAACTATTTCCTGTTGAATTTTGTTTAGTTGTACTTCTCCTTTATTTAAAATTTTTGCCCCATAAGAAGCTAAATAGTCATTTAAATCATTTTTTGCATTAATAGAGAAATCTGAAATCCATTTATTTTCATTATTTTTAGAAATAAATATAATGCGATTTTCATCCGTATCCATATAAAAGACAGGCTTACCAATTAATTCAAAGGCTTTTTGGGCGGCTATTGCTAACAGTTTTGTTCCACCTGTAACATTTAGTCCAATAGAAATGTTAGAATCTTCATATTTTTCTAAAAGAGAAAGTAAATAATCCGACATTTCACCAAAATTAAAAATATCAGGAATATGCTCTTGTTGAACTCTCACACCTTTATCTTTAAAGACTTTTTCAAGATAATTTGCCTGATTTTTCATTTGAGGAGAAACTAAAAAAATAGCTTCCTTTGGTTTAAATTGAGGATCTAAAATTGGAAGTAAGTTTGGTGCTGCTTGCCCTGAAATTAAACAAACCTGAATATCAAAATATGCCATAAAAGCCTCCTAACGCTTTTCAATAAAAAATTCTTGTAGCTGACAACCTTGTTGATTGAGTTGTTCGCAAGTAAGTTCTTTGCCACGCTGTTCAAACTGAACATTGACAGATAAAAAATAAAACTTAGCCCCTCTTTGACACACTTCTGCGGCTAAATGAACAGGCAAAGTACCAATGACCGTATCATTGGTTTGAATTTTATTCACATCTAAATGTTCAATAAAGTGATCGATTCGAATGTTTTGTTGAGAAATCCATTCAATCGCCCCTAAATGTCGAGAAATAAACCAAACAGCCATACATCACACCTTTATCTATCTTAAAGAGCGGTTTATTTTACTGAGTTTTTTACGCTTTTCCGATTTTACAAACTTGCAAATTTTAGAGAAATTATCTAGGAGATTCTAAAACTAGTAACCGTTCAGTAGTTTCATAGCTTACTCTTTAAAGGGAACCACTATTCTTTTTTCTGTAAATTATCCCTTCCTTCTCCTGATTTCGAATATATTCCCATAGCGTATGATTTTTATAGCAGACTTTGTCTGGCCATAATAAAAACGACGCTTATTAAAACGTCGTTTTTATATTAGAAAATCACAGAGCCTACGATACTTCTTGTTTCTTCTTTCACTTCCGTGAGTTTTACTTTGATCAGATCACCGATTTTATAAGCACGTTCACCTTTGATATAAAGGGCGATTTCGTCTGAGTTTACCTGCATTTCTTCTTTGTTATTGTGAAGGGTTGAGGCGGGAACGAACATTGATGCGCCGTTTTCTAATGACTGCACACGTAAGCCGCCACGCATTACATCTTGTACTTCCGCCTCAAATTCCGCATTTTCAGCAACTTTATCGGCAAGATAGCGGCAATATAGCCAATCTGCAATATCACGTTCAACCAAACGATTTTGGCGGCGTGCCTCTTGTAAACGCGCTAAAACTTCATCTTGCGGTTTTTCACAAGTTTGTTGGGCGAGAACGGCTTTAATTAAGCGGTGGTTCACCATATCCGAGTATTTACGAATCGGTGATGTCCAAGTCGCATAGCCTTCTAAACCTAAGCCGAAGTGCGGTGCTAATTCGGCTTTAAATTCGGCAAAGGTTAAATAACGGCGTAAACGAAGTTCCAAATAATCGCCTTCAATCGGCTCAATATCGTGGCGCATTTGGCAATAGCCGTTTAAAGTTGCCAGATTTTCCACAGAATAACGTTTTGCCAGTTCCGCTTGGTTTTCTTCATTGCTTAAATTTGCCATTAAGAAATGATGGGCGTTTTCTAAGAATTTTTTATCAAACCCGCTGTGAGTGTTGAAGATTCCCGTTTGGGCATTTTCGTTTAGAAATTGTGCTGCGCAAATATTGGCGATAATCATCGATTCTTCCACCATTTGATTTGCAATACGGCGATGTTCGGCTTTGATTTCTTGTACCTTACCATTTTCAGCAAGTACAAAAGAGTAGTCCGGTTTTTCTTTAAATAATAAAGAATGGGTTTTGCGCCAGTTTATGCGCGCAAGGGTGAATTGGTGTAAACGGTGAATTTGTTCGGCAATTTCATTGGTTTCCGGCTGCCAGGCGTTAGGGGTTTGTTCTAAATAATCGGAAACGTGGTTATAAACCAATTTTGCTTTAGATTGTACATGGGCGGAAACAAAGTGCGGTTTAGCCGTAATGTTACCTTGTAAATCCGTTTCGATATAGCAAACCAGTGCAGGGCGGATTTCATTTGCCATTAAGGAACAAAGTTTGTCTGATAATTCACGGGGTAACATTGGAATATTGAAACCCGGTAAATAGTTGGTGAAACAACGCTGTTTAGCATCTTTTTCAATTTGAGAATCAAGAGCGATATAGGCTGTCGGATCGGCAATCGCCACAACCAATTTCCAGCCGATTTGTTCGCCATTTTGCTCAATCGGCTCAATGTAAAGCGCATCATCCATATCTTGCGTTCTTTCACTGTCTATGGTGATGAAATGAAGTGCGGTCAAATCTTCGCGAGTTTGTTGGTCCAACATTTCATAACGATCCGCTCCTTGTACCGGATAACGTGATTGCTCGTGGCGTGCAAGAGTTACCCACCAAGGCGCAAATTCATCATCGGCTCTGCAAATAAACTGATTAATGGTTGCGTAGAAAAAGCGATCATCTCTCAATGGATGGGTTTTTAAATTGGCGACCACCCAGTCGCCTTCTTGCAATTCTTCTTTTACGGCTTTTGGTTGCTGTGCGCCAATCGGCTGATTAATACTTGGGTGATCCACCAATACTTGTAATTTCTTGTCTTTATTGAACCGCACTTTGGCGATAAAACGCGTGAGCATCGGTTCAATTAGTGATTCCGGTTCTGCTTGTTCTTTATCACCTTGCTTTTCAATGGTGGCGGCAATTTTATCGCCGTGCATGACTTTTTTCATTGCAGGCGGTGCAATGAAATAGGTTTTTTTATCACATTCTAAAAAACCGTAGGCTTTATCCGTGCCTTTTACGATGCCTTCCACACGTTCTTTGCTGTCGTGAATTTGTTGTTTGAGTTGTGCAAGTAGAGGATTATCTTGAAACATAGTGATTATTTATGGTTGGGGCGTATATTATACGCACTTACAAAATGGAAAAGGCAGGTTATTCAAACCTGCCGATAAATCGTAATAAAATATTATTCTTCGCCTAATTCGCCCATTGCGGTGATGCTGAAACCTGCGTCTACATGAACGATTTCACCGGTAATGCCGGAGGCTAAATCGGAACATAAAAATGCGGCGGAATTACCCACATCTTCAATGGTGACGGTGCGGCGTAATGCAGCGGTTTTCTCAAATGCGGAAAGCATTTTTTTGAAGTTTTTAATGCCTGATGCCGCTAAAGTACGGATTGGACCGGCGGAAATCGCATTCACACGAATGCCCTCTTTACCCAAATCTGCAGCCATTACACGGGTTGCCGCTTCTAACGAAGCTTTCGCTAAACACATTACGTTGTAGTTAGGAATTGCACGTTCTGCCCCTAAGTAAGAGAGGGTCAATAATGCCGCATTCGGATTTAAGTATGGACGGGCAGCTTGTGCCATCGCAACGAAGCTGTACGCACTAATATCATGTGCAATGCGATAGCCTTCACGGGTTGCCGCATTCACATAATCACCATCTAATTGATCGCCCGGTGCAAATGCGATGGCGTGAACGAAACCGTCAAATTTATCCCAGTGTTTGCTGAGTTCCGCAAAGCAGTTTTGAATGCTTTCATCTGTTGCAACATCTAACGGAAGCACGATATCAGAACCAAATTCTTTGGCAAATTCTTCTACTCGCGGTTGTAATTTATCGTTTAAATAAGTGAAAGCAAGCTCTGCGCCTTGTTCTTTCATTGATTTTGCAATGCCATAAGCAATGGAACGGTTGCTTGCAAGACCTGTAACTAAAATTCGTTTACCTGTTAAGAAACCCATAATTTTTCCTGTTTGTTGAATAAAAAATTTTGCGAATTATATCCGTTTTACTTAGTTTGAGCAATGAAGCGACTTTTGGTTGAACCAGTCGTTTATGGTGAATAAAATTATTAATGCCTCAATTTAATTCATGGTAATTTTTACGCAGGATTGTCAATATCCTTAAATTCCACCTCAAACCCATATTCTTTTGCAAGCCATTCCCCCAAGGCTTTAATTCCGTAACGTTCCGTGGCGTGATGGCCTGCCGCAAAGAAGTGAATATTTTGTTCACGGGCGGAATGAATGGTTTGCTCAGATACTTCACCGGTAATAAAAGCATCGCAACCTTGCATCGCGGCTAGATCAATATAACCTTGTCCACCGCCGGTACAAATCCCGATTTTGCGAATTAAGTGCGGTCCGTTTTCGGTGCAAATTAAAGGTTTTCGATTTAGTACGCTTTCAATTCGTGCCGTAAAATCTGCTGCTGAAATCGGTTCGCGCAACGTTCCCCAAACGGGAATACTGGTCGGGCTGTTTTCCAATGGTTGCAAGTTTTCAATTCCTAATAACATAGCCAGTTGCGCATTATTGCCGAGTTTGGGGTGGATATCTAAAGGCAAATGGTAGCCGTATAAATTAATGTCATTAATCAACAAAGTTTTAATGCGTTTGCCTTTCATTCCACGAATGCAAGGATTTTCGCTTTTCCAAAAATAGCCGTGATGAACCAAAATCGCATCTGCTTTTTGCGAAACGGCGTAATCAATTAAAGCTTGACTGGCGGTTACTCCCGTGACGATTTTTTTGACATCGGTTTTGCCTTCAACTTGCAAACCGTTCGGTGCGTAATCACTAATTTTGTCCGAATTGAGTTTTTGATTGAGAAGTTGTTCTAATTCAAGGTTGTTCATAATGAAAAAGAGTGAGAAAAAGGTGAGATATAGTACTACGAAAAAAACCGGTTTGTGCAAAGAAATTTAAGAGAAATGCGCTAAGTTTTTTTATTTTATTCAATGCCGATTAATTTATGGGTTTGTAAACTCAGCTGCCACTTCGGTTTATTGAGGCGTTGGTTGAGTTGACCGAGTTGGGTTATGGTTTCCAGTAAATTCATTTTGCCGTTAATTTCACAAGGCGAGAGATAGTAATGCTTAGCTTGAATTTTTTGTTCGATCAATTCGCAAAAGGAAAACACGTTTTCATCAGCGACAATACGTACTTCGTCAGCAAATTCGATACAACGTTGTTCATATTTGTGTGCATAAAGTCGTTTGGGGCTGGTGGCGATATAGTCAATTTGTAAAGGAACGGGTTTTAAACCGTTGGTTTCGATGGCAAGAAAATAACCCTCGGTTTTAAATTGCGCAAGTAGAAATTCGAGTTGGGGCACGATGGTCGGTTCTCCGCCGGTGATGATAATATTCTTTGCTGAAAATGACCGCACTTTTTCCAAAATTTGTGAAGCCGACCAACGCTCAAATTCATTATAAGGCGTATCACACCACGGACAGGTAAGATTGCATTTGCCGAAGCGCACGAAAATGCTTGGCATACCGGTGTTAAAACCTTCCCCTTGTAAGCTTTCAAAGATTTCTACAATATTAAAGTGCGGTTCTAAATTGCGCTGATTTTGTGCCACGTTTATTCTCCGTATTCACAAAATGATGTGGGGGTTTCCCATAATCGGACAGCAGAAACGGGAAGTTTTTCATCATATTTCAAACGATTAAAAATAAAACGCGCTATTTCTTCTGCGGTGGTACGAAAAGGAACGCCAAAGGTTTTGGAATCAAGTTCTTGCAAAAGCGTTGCAATTTTGCTTTCCCGTTCGCTTGTTTCATCATAAATAAAAGCGTGATCCATTGGATCTAAAATGGTTTTTTTTACCACGGTTTTTAAATCGGAAAAATCAATCACCATCGATTTTTTAGCACCGACTTCGGATAAATCACCGGAAATTTCCACTTGTAATTTATAGGTGTGACCATGCAAATTTTGACACTTTCCATCGTGCCCATCTAATAAATGAGCCATATCAAAGCTGAATTCTTTAGAAACTTTAAACATATTACTCACCTTTTTGTGCCAGATATTCTGCTAAACCTTTATCTCGCAATCTACAACTTGGACATTTACCGCAGCCATTTTCTATGCCTTCATAGCAGGTGTGGGTATGATGGCGAATGTAATCCAGCGCACCCAGTTCATCGGCAAGCTGCCAAGTTTGCGCTTTGGTAAGATACATTAATGGCGTTTTGATGTTGAATTGATAGTCCATCGCCAAATTGAGCGTAACATTCATTGATTTAATGAATACATCTCGGCAGTCGGGATAACCGCTGAAATCGGTTTCACATACGCCGGTGATAATATCTTGAATATCTTTCCCTTTGGCATAAATCGCCGCATAAAGTAAAAATAAGGCATTGCGTCCATCAACGAACGTATTCGGCAATTCGTTGTTTTTTTGTTCGATTTTCGTGTTCTCATTCATCAACGCATTGTTTGTAATGGCTTTGATGACGGAAGTATCGATTAAAGTTTGTTTTATACCGAGATCTTGTGCGATCCAACGTGCTTTTTCCAGTTCAATAGCGTGGCGTTGACCGTATTGGAATGTAATAACTTCAACATTTTTCTTGCCATAATCGGCAAGGGCTTGAAATAGGCAAGTGGTGGAATCTTGTCCACCGGAAAAGATCACCAGTGCTTTGCGATCTTGATTAGGATTTGAAATATTCATATTTTGTACCTAGTTTTTTTATGTAGGAGGTTTGCGAACTACAAATTAAGAGGGCGCATTGTAGGTGGAACAGGCAATTTTGGCAAGTTTTAGCGGATTTCTATTGAAATAAATTAAAAAAATTTAAAATAAGGGCTTGATTAAAGTATTCTTTTCAGCGTAAACTCAGACCCATGTAAAAAACAGGAATTTTATTATGACAATTATTCGCACTCATCATCTTCACCATCACACCTGATTATCTTTCGGGCGTTTTGGCATGGTCGGAAGATAATATCCATCTTCCGAGTGCGAAAAATACCATAAGCAAATAACCCCTCGGAAGGCGACTTTCGAGGGGTTTGTTTTTATCTAAACTTAATAACTATAGGAAAACAATATGACAAATACAACGAATACACAGGAGCGTCTTCGCATTGCTATGCAAAAAAAAGGGCGTTTAAGTCAAGACTGTGCCACCCTATTGAAACAATGTGGGGTCAAAATCAACTGGAATGAACAACGCTTAATCGCCTATTCAGAAAATATGCCAATAGAAATTTTGCGTGTGCGTGATGACGATATTCCGGGCTTAATTTTTGATGGTGTGGTCGATTTAGGTATTCTAGGTGAAAACGTACTGGAAGAGGAAGAATTAGGGCGTATTGCCAGCGGTGAAAATGTCGAGTATAAAAAATTACGCACGCTTGATTTTGGCGGTTGTCGCTTATCTTTAGCCATTGATCGTGATCGAAATTACAACGGCATACAAGATCTTGAAAACGCTCGTATCGCCACTTCTTACCCGAATCTTCTCAAACGCTATATGAAACAAAAAGGTGTGCCGTTTAAAAGCTGTTTACTCACCGGTTCTGTGGAAGTCGCACCGAGTGCGGGGATTGCTAACGCCATTTGTGATTTAGTTTCTTCCGGCGCAACTCTTGAAGCGAACGGTTTAAAAGAAGTGGAAGTGATTTATCGTTCCAAAGCCTGTCTTATTCAGCGTGCCGAGCCTTTATCGGAAAGTAAACAAGCGCTTGTAAATAAACTTCTTACCCGCATCCAAGGGGTACAACAAGCGGTGGAAAGCAAATATATTATGCTTCACGCGCCAAAAGAGAAATTAGCGGAAATTACAGCACTGTTGCCCGGGGTTGAAAATCCGACTATTCTGCCTTTAGCAACAGATAGCGCAAAGGTTGCAATGCACGTTGTCAGCCAAGAAAATCTCTTTTGGGAAACCATGGAACAACTGAAAGCAATTGGGGCAAGCTCGATTTTAGTGTTGCCGATTGAAAAAATGATGAGTTAAAGTGCGGTCGATTTTAGCGATCTTTTTGCAAAAAGGGGAAATAATGAATATTTATTGCGTACTGTTTAATGGCTATGAAAGCCTAGATTTGGTTGGAGCGGTAGCATTTTTACACCGCTTGCCGAATGCCTCCCTACATTATATTTCCACTGATGGAGGAGAAATCAAAAGTTCACAGGGAATTATTAGCTCGACCCAAAAGCTCGACTCGCTCCTACCCAACAGCCTATTGTTGGTGGTAGGTGGACAAGGCACAAGGGCATTAGTCAATGATACTCAATTTATCGATACCCTCACAAAATGGGTTAAACAAGCTGCATTTTGTCTTTGCGTTTGCACTGGCTCGGCATTGGTAGCAAAAACGGGGTTACTTAATCACCTCCCTGCCACCTCTAATAAACGAGCTTTTGAATGGGTGAAAAATGTTAATCCAAAGGTAAATTGGCAGGCGATTGCCCGTTGGGTAAAAGCGGACAAATTTTATACCTCATCAGGCGTTTCAGCAGGAATGGATATGGTGCTAGGTTTCATTGCAGATCAATTTAACGAAACCTTAGCGATACAACTTGCCAATCAACTCGAATATCGCTGGCAAAACGATCCTCAACTTGATCTTTTTGCTGAACTTTATGGTTATAGCTAGCGATCAACTTTTGTTAAAACTTACAAAAACAAGACCGCTTACTGGCATCACTTTAAATAAAAAGACGAAAGGAAACTAAAAATGCAAACACTTATCTGGAACAACTTAAATCCAACCGAAAAACTAACCGCACTTTCTCGCCCAGCACAGATGGTTGGTGAGCAGATCAAACAAGCGGTCGAAGAAATTCGTGAAAATGTCAAAGCCAATGGCGATAAAGCATTATTTGAGCTAGGCGAAAAATTTGACAAAGTAAAATTAGACCGCTTGTCGGTGTCTGCAGAGCAGATTGAGGCGGCTTGCCAACGCATTTCCCCCGAATTAAAAGCCGCCATTGCTAATGCAAAAGAAAACATCACCCGCTTTCACCAAGCCCAATTACCGCAAGAAGTGGATTTAGAAACCCAAGCAGGTGTACGTTGCCAAGTCGTTACCCGTCCGATCAATCGGGTTGGCTTGTATATCCCCGGTGGTTCTGCTCCGCTTTTTTCTACGGTGTTAATGCTTGCCATTCCAGCCCAAATCGCAGGCTGTAAAAAAATCGTGCTTTGTTCACCGCCACCGATTGCCGATGAAATTCTTTACACGGCTCAACTTTGTGGCGTGCAAACCATTTATGCGGTGGGCGGGGCTCAAGCAGTATTTGCAATGGCTTATGGCACGGAAAGCGTGGCTCAAGTGGATAAAATTTTCGGGCCGGGCAATGCCTTCGTTACCGAAGCGAAACGCCAAGTTCAGCAACAAGGCACAGCGATTGATATGCCAGCCGGGCCTTCGGAAGTGCTAGTGATTGCCGATGAATTTGCAGATCCTGATTTTGTCGCGAGCGACTTACTCTCTCAAGCAGAACACGGGGCGGATAGCCAAGTGATTTTAGTGACCCCAAGCGAAACACTCGCAAAACAGACCGCACTTTCCATTGAAAAACAGCTTGCCCAATTACCTCGGGCAGAAACAGCTCGTAAAGCCCTCTCTCATAGCCGAATTTTTATTGCTGAAAGCCTTAAACAAGCGGTCGAAATTAGCAACGAATATGCCCCTGAACATTTGGTGGTGCAAACGGAAAACGCCCGAGCGTTATTGCCTGAACTCGACAACGCAGGCTCAATTTTCTTAGGGGCATACAGCCCTGAATCAATGGGCGACTATGCTAGCGGCACTAACCACGTTTTGCCAACCTACGGCTACACTCGCACCACCTCAAGCCTAGGCTTGGCAGACTTCAGCAAACGAATGACCGTGCAAGAACTCACCCCACAAGGCTTTCAAGATCTCGCCCCAACCGTAATGCAAATGGCACAGGCGGAGCAACTTGAGGCTCATAAGCAGGCGGTGAGTATTCGGTTGGCGAAGATTAACAACTAAATAAAAGGTAACTACTATGCTAAACACAACAAATATCCATCATTTATCTCGAAAAAATATCCAAGCCTTAACGCCTTACCAATCCGCTCGCCGATTGGGGGGCAATGGCGATGTGTGGCTCAATGCCAATGAATACCCCACCTCGCCTGATTTAAATTTAAAGGAACGGATTTTTAACCGCTACCCCGATCCACAACCTCAAGCGGTAATCGAGGGCTATGCTCGCTATGCAGGTGTCGCCCCCGAAAATGTACTGGTCAGCCGTGGCGGTGATGAAAGCATTGAGCTGATTATCCGAGCTTTTTGTGAGGCGGACGATGCGGTGCTGTATTGCCCACCAACCTACGGAATGTATGCCGTCAGTAGCGAAACCTGCGGCATTACCACCAAAACCGTGCCTTTGACGGCGGATTTCCAACTGAATTTACCCGAAATTGAACGCAATCTTAACGGCGTAAAAGTGGTGTTTGTGTGCAGCCCGAATAACCCAACGGGCAATCTGATCAAGCGGTCGGATTTACTCGAACTTTTGCAAATGACCGTCAACCGTGCCATTGTGGTGGTGGATGAAGCCTATACCGACTTCTGCCCTGAAGCCACCCTTGCTAACGAATTGGTGAATTTCCCACATCTTGCCATTATCCGCACTCTCTCCAAAGCCTTTGCCCTTGCTGGCTTACGCTGTGGTTTTACTTTGGCAACCCCCGAACTCATTGGTATTTTGCAAAAGGTGATTGCCCCTTATCCGCTGCCTGTGCCTGTGGCGGATTTAGCCGCTCAAGCCTTAAGCCAACAGGGCATTGAGCAAGTGCAACAACGTGTTAATAACGTGCTGGAAAATCGGCAAAAACTGATCGAAAATCTGCAAAAATGCCCAAATGTCGTGAAGATTTTTGAGAGCGAAGCTAATTATATTTTGGTGAAATTTAAAGACAGTCAAAAGGTGTTTAAAACTTTGTGGGAACAAGGCATCGTATTGCGAGATCAGCACAAGGCTCTTGGGCTTTCGGATTGTATTCGCATTACCATAGGTACGGCAGAAGAAAACCGAAAGGTGGTAGAAGCGATTGTGAAATCCCCCTAAATCCCCCTAAATCCCCCTTTTTCAAAGGGGGACTTGATAGGTAAAAGTGTTTATTTAAAAAGGGAAATTTGAATAAAGAGAAAATATATTTTTACTAATTAAAACTCCCCTTTTTCAAAGGGGGAATATAAGGGAGATTTAAAATATGGAAGAATATGCTCGACATTTAAAACCTGTTTCCAGAATATTACGCCATAATATGACGGAAGCAGAACAACTTCTTTGGCAACGGATACGCCATAAACAGTTATGCAGTTTACAAGTTTATCGTCAAAAACCTCTGTTGAACTATATTGTAGATTTTTACTGCCCTAAAGCAAAATTAGTGATTGAGTTAGATGGCTCTCAACATAATCAGCCCGACCAGCGAGAAAAAGATATTCTTAGAGATCAAGAACTCGCTTCGCTCGGAATTAAAGTTTTACGTTTTCCTAATTCAATGATTTTTAATGATCTTGAAAAAGTGATTGAAATCCTTGAAAAGGAAATAAAATCAAAATCCTCCTAGATATTAGAAAGTCCCCCTTTGAAAAAGGGGGATTTAGGGGGATTTCAAAATACAGGAGAAAACTATGCAACCAACATTATTTATCGACCGTGATGGCACGTTAATTGACGAGCCAAAAACAGACTTTCAAATCGACAACCTTGAAAAACTCAAGCTAGAAAAAAATGTCATTCCCGCCTTGCTAAAATTGCAAAAAAACTACCGCTTGGTGATGGTGAGCAATCAAGATGGATTGGGAACGGCATCATTTCCGCAAGAAAATTTTGACAAACCGCACAATACGATGATGGCGATTTTCAGCTCACAGGGTATTGAATTTGATGATGTGTTGATTTGCCCACACAAGCCTGAAGATGGCTGTGATTGTCGCAAACCCAAAACCAAATTACTGGAGCAATATATTTGCAAAAACTTGTTCGATCCTGACCGCTCTTTTGTGATTGGCGACCGAGCGACCGATGTACAATTGGCGGAAAATCTTGGGATTCAAGCATTGCAATATCACCCCGATAATTTGAACTGGGATCATATCAGCGAAAAATTACTGGCTGAAAATGTTGCTCAAAATCCGAATGAACCTCGTTATGCGGAAGTGGTTCGCACCACCAAAGAAACGGATATTAAAGTGCAGGTTTGGCTTGATGAAGCGGGCGTAAATAACATTCACACGGGTGTGGGCTTTTTCGACCATATGCTCGACCAGATCGCCACCCACGGCGGCTTTAGAATGAATGTCTCCTGCAAAGGCGATTTACATATTGACGAACATCACACCGTAGAAGACACCGCATTAGCATTAGGAGCAGCGTTAAAACAAGCCCTAGGCGACAAGCGAGGTATCCAGCGGTTTGGGTTTGTGTTGCCGATGGACGAATGCAAGGCAGAATGTACCCTCGATTTATCTGGGCGACCTTACATCAAATTCAAAGCGAAATTTAGCCGTGATAAAGTGGGCGATTTCAGCACGGAAATGACCGAACATTTCTTCCAATCCCTCGCTTTCGCCCTAATGGCAACCCTTCATTTAAAAGTGAAAGGCGACAATGCCCACCACCAAATCGAAAGCCTGTTTAAAGCCTTTGGACGCACCTTAAGACAGGCTATCCGAGTAGAAGGAAATGCATTGCCGAGTAGTAAAGGGGTGTTATAATTTAAATCCTGCAATTAGTTGGATGCAATATTTGTGTCCTTACTAAATACTAAACTAAGATTTACTGGAGAATAATAAAGATGAAAAATGAATTAAAAGAAGCATTATTACCACTATATGAAGAAATTAATTTTTCTGATTTCAGTACCACTGATTTATGTATATTTAATGTTCAAGTGGGTAGCGAGTGGGAAAAAGAGAATGGTTTACTTTTTGTAGGTAAAGCAGTAAATGGGTGGAAAAGCATTTCAGAAGGAATAGAAAGTTTATTTGATTATGATAAAGAGCCTTTGGAATGGGTGGAAAAGAATGTAAATAAAGAGAATTACAATACCAATCGTTCTGCTTTTTGGAGAATAATAAAGAAAATATCACAGCAAGTATTAAATGATGAAAAAACTTGGTATAAAAAAATTGCTTGGTCTAATTTATGTAAGGTTTCACCAAATAAAGGAAATCCTAATACAGCTGATTTCTATAAACAAGAAGGTCTTTGTAAGAAGATTCTTCAGAAAGAAATAGAAATATTAAAGCCTAAAGCTGTAATTTTATTTACTTCAGATTGGGACATTCTAGGTGTTAATGATAATGAATTTGAAGAAATAAGTAAGGAAAATTGGGAAGATACATTTTCTGTTTTATATAAAAAAGGGAATATTTTTTATATTCATTCAGATCACCCACAAGGAAAACCTGAAGAAGCCCATAAAGAAGCTATTTATAAATTATTAACTGAAATAAATAATGACCGTAATTAAAAAACTATGCGAAACCTCATCATCATCAACACAGGCTGTGCAAACCTGTCATCGGTAAAATTTGCATTCGACCGTTTGGGGTTTCAAGCGGAAATTAGTCGTGATTTAGACAAAATCAAATCAGCGGATAAGTTGTTGCTTCCTGGTGTGGGAACAGCACAAGCGGCGATGAAGATTTTGCAAGATCGCAATTTGATCGAAATCATCCGAAACGCCACACAACCTATACTCGGTATTTGCCTAGGAATGCAGCTACTCACGAATTTTTCTGAAGAGGGTGATGTTGAAACTTTAGGCATTATCCCAACTCATACGCAAAAATTTCCTGACTGTGGGCTACCGTTGCCTCATATGGGCTGGAACGAAGTAAAATTTGCCGAAAATTCACCGCTCTTTGCGGGCATTCCACAAAATTCGCACTTCTATTTCGTACATAGTTATGCGGTGTTACCCAATCAGTACACGATAGCTACCTGTGATTACGGTATCCCATTCTCCGCTGCTCTACAAAAAGGGAATTTCTACGGCGTACAATTTCACCCCGAACGCTCGGGTAAAGTCGGTTCGCAATTATTGCGTAATTTTATGGAAAATCTGTGAGCAAGATCGCAAAACTCATATAACTGTTTTTATAAACAGTTATATGTTTGCTAAAATGCTGTTGATTTATCCATAATTAAAGGAAATAGAATGAGCGAAGTAAAATTATTTGAAAATCAACAGGTGCGATCTGTGTGGGATAACGAGCAGGAAGAATGGCTATTTAGCGTGATTGATATAGTAGCCATTTTAACTGAAAGTGATAAGCCTCGGGATTACTGGTATCGTGTGAAAAAACGGATGTCAGATGAAGAAAGATCTGAGTTGTCGACAATTTGTCGACAACTGAAACTAAAATCTTCTGATGGAAAATTTTATAAAACCGACGTGGCTGATATGCAAGGCATTCTCCGTATTATTCAATCCATTCCTAGCCCAAAAGCCGAGCCTTTTAAAATGTGGCTAGCAGAGGTTGGGAAAGAACGTTTAGATGAAATTGTTGATCCGGAACTCACAATTGACAGAGCCTTACAAGCTTATCTGCAAAAAGGCTATTCTCGAGAGTGGATTAATCAACGCCTGCAAGCCATTCAAGTTCGCAAAGAACTTACGGATACTTGGCAAGACCACGGCGTTCAAGCAGGGCGGGAATATGCAATTTTAACCGATGAAATTACTCAGGCGTGGTCGGGAATGAAAACCCGAGAATATAAGGATTTCAAAGGGTTAAAAAAGGAAAATTTGCGAGATAATATGTCCACTACAGAACTGGTGCTGAATATGCTTGCCGAAGCTGCCACCAAAGATATTACCCAAATCAGTCACCCTCAAGGATTAGAAGCAAATCGCCAAGTCGCTAAACGAGGGGGAAATGTGGCAAAAATTGCCCGTCAAAGTTTAGAACAAGAAACAGGACAACCCGTCATTACTCGCAAAAATGCGATTGATTTTGCCCGCCTGTTAAGGGTGGTAAGTCAAAAAATTGAGGATAAAAGCAATAAGTGATTAAAGTTAAATAAAACCTTGAATATATAAGCCTTTTAATTATAGTAGGAAAAGAAAAATGTTAGCAGATGCTTTACTTATTATTGATATGCAAAATGCGGTTTGTTTTCAGCAAGAGAAAATTTATCATTTTGATGAATTAGTAACCTTGATAAATCATCGTATTGATGAATATGATAAAAATCATAAACCGATTATTTTTGTGCAACATTCTGATAAGAATTTATTAAAAAATACCAAAGAATGGGAAATTATTGATCATTTACAAAAAAATAAAGCTGATTATTTTATTGATAAACATTTTTCCAGTGCATTTTACCAAACAGAATTAGATAACTTATTGAAACAATTAAATATTGAAAATTTAGAAATTTGTGGGGCAGAAACGCCATTTTGTATCGAAGCAACACTCCAATCTGCTCATTTGCTTGGTTATAAATTACAGATGAAGAAAGGAGCGACAACAACTAATTATACGCAATTTATGACGGCTGAAAATACGATTAAACATTATGAAACAATTTGGGGCTATGATCCTCGTTTTTTAACACTATTCGAGTAATATCAAGCGGTCAAATTTACCTAAAATTTTACAAAAATAAGGAACAAACAATGCAAACATCACAAATTATCCCCGCCCTTGACTTAATTGATGGTCAGGTGGTGCGGTTGCACCAAGGGGACTATGGCAAGCAGACAAATTATTCCTCAAATCCGACTGCTCTTTTTGCGGATTATGTGGCACAAGGGGCGAAGCAGTTGCATTTGGTGGATTTAACGGGGGCGAAAGACCCTACCAAACGCCAAACGAAGCTAATTGGCAAGATTATTCGTGCGACAAATTGTCCTGTTCAAGTGGGCGGAGGGATTCGCACCGAACAAGATGTCGCAGATTTATTAGCCGTTGGAGCAAACCGAGTTGTGATCGGCTCAACCGCTGTGAAGCAGCCTGAAATAGTGAAAGGCTGGTTTGAAAAATATGGGGCGGAGAAATTCGTGTTAGCGTTGGATGTGAATATCAATGAACAAGGCGAAAAGCTGATTGCCATTAGCGGTTGGCAAGAAAATTCGGGCGTATCCCTTGAGGCGTTAATTAAAGATTTTCAAACGGTGGGATTACAACACGTTTTATGTACCGATATTTCCAAAGATGGAACGCTTTCTGGCTCAAATGTGGCGTTATACCGTGAAATTTGTGCAGAATTTCCCGAGGTTGCCTTTCAATCCTCTGGCGGTATCGGCTCGTTGGACGATGTGAACGCCTTAAAAGGCACAGGGGTGGCAGGCGTGATTATCGGTCGGGCATTGTTGGAAGGAAAATTCGACGTAAAAGGAGCGATTGAATGTTGGCAAAACGTATAATTCCGTGCTTGGATGTAAAAGATGGGCAAGTCGTGAAAGGCGTGCAATTTCGCAACCACGAAATTATCGGCGAAATTCAACCGCTTGCACAGCGCTATGCACAAGAAGGGGCAGATGAGCTGGTCTTTTATGACATCACTGCCTCGTCAGATGGTCGCACGGTGGATAAAAGCTGGGTGGCTCGCATTGCTGAGGTGATTGATATTCCCTTTTGTGTCGCGGGGGGAATCAAAACCATTGAAGATGCGGAGAAAATTTTTGCTTTTGGGGCAGATAAAATTTCGATCAATTCCCCCGCCCTTGCTGATCCAAACCTAATTAGTCGGCTAGCAGATCGTTTTGGCGTGCAGGCGATTGTAGTCGGCATTGATAGCTGGTTTGAGGCGGAAACAGGTAAATGTTGGGTCAATCAATATACGGGCGATGAAACTCGCACTCGTCAAACAAATTGGCAGCTACTTGACTGGGTACAAGAGGTGCAGACTCGTGGAGCGGGCGAAATTGTGCTGAATATGATGAATCAAGACGGTGTTCGCAAAGGTTACGATTTAGAACAACTTAAAAAAGTGCGGTCGGTTTGCCAAGTGCCTTTAATTGCTTCAGGGGGGGCAGGGGAAATACTGCATTTTAAAGACGCTTTTGAGGTGGGCGTGGACGGAGCATTGGCAGCGAGTGTGTTTCATAAACGGATTATTGAAATTGGTGAGTTGAAAAATTATTTAACGCAATATTCCATTCCAATTCGTTTTTGACGGGGAAATAAAATGAAAGAAATAGGCTATGTTGTAGGCGGTCTTTTTATTCTCTTTTTTTGCATTGGGCTTATTCTTCCTAAGAAAAAACGAACGTATAAAAAAGAACCGTCTTATTCTCAAATGAAAGAAAATAAATTAGATATCATCGCTAATTCTGTTTATGAAAAACAGAGCGTAATGAATAAAGAAGAATTTATTTTATTTCAGAAATTACAACAATATTTGAATGAACACTACGCTCATCAATTTCGATTATTTATCCAAACGGGATTAGGCAGTTTTATTCGAGTAACAAAAGGCGATGCTTATAAAGTAATAGGTTATATGCGTGCTGATTTTTTGATTACCAATCGTTTTGGTATTGCGGTGGCTGTGATTGAATATCAAGGTGGGCGGCATTATCAGCATAAAAATACCGCAGAACGAGATGCCATTAAAAAAGAGGTTTGCCGCAGAAATCAAATTGAATATATTGAATTTAAGCCAAATTACGGCGAATTAGAATTTCAATTACTTGCTAAAACATTAGACGCATATTTTAATCAGGAAAGACAATGTTAAAAACCGACCAAATCAACTGGCAAAAAGTCGATCATTTACTCCCAGTTATCGTACAAAATATCTACACGAGCGAGGTGCTAATGCTCGGTTATATGAATGAAGAAGCCCTTGTGAAAACCCTTGATGAAAGACGAGTTACGTTTTTTTCTCGCACCAAACAACGGCTTTGGACAAAGGGGGAAACTTCAGGGCATTTTTTAAATGTGGTGGATATGAGCTTGGATTGTGATAACGATACACTCTTGATCCTTGCCGACCCGATTGGCGAAACCTGCCACACAGGGGCGGAAAGTTGTTTCCATCAATTCAGTCAGCAAGCGGTGCAAAATTGGGCGTTTTTTGCCAAATTAGAACGCACCCTTGCCGAACGCCAAAATGCTGACCCAGAAAGTTCTTACACCGCTAAACTTTATGCCAAAGGTACAAAGAAAATTGCTCAGAAAGTAGGGGAAGAAGCGGTGGAAACCGTGTTGGCGGCAATGGAAGGGGATCGAGAAGAGATAATTTCAGAAATAGCTGATCTGACTTATCATTTAACCGTGCTACTGCACGATGCCAATCTTGAATGGGGCGATGTGATTTATAAGCTCAATGAACGTCATCAAGGCATTGGATTACACCCTGAGGGTTCGAATAAATAACGCAATTTAGATAGCTTAAATTGTGCTATAATCCGTCCAAGTTTTATCGTTATAGAGGTTAATATTATGAAAAAATTATTTCTTGTGATTGCCGGTGTGCTGATAATTTCAGCATGTGCGAATAAAGATGTCTATTTCAATGGCTCGGAAGGTTCTCACTCTGGTATGAAATTTGATAAAAATACTCGTCATTGGGGTGTAAATAAATAATCTAATTGTTTAAAGTGCGGTCAATTTTGACCGCACTTTTTCTAGGATGAGGTTCACGTATTTAACTAAGATAGAGTGGCATCTCATATCGGTTGATAGTCGTTGAAATATTTAGAAAATAATTGCGAGGTATCAAATGGAAGACCAAGTGATTCAACCTTTTTACGCTCATTCAGGATTGCTTGAAGATCACTCTGATTGGCAAACACTGCTTTGTCACGCTAATAATGTCGGAGCATTGGCCGCTGAGTTTGCCACCCCTTTCGCTTCGCAAGAAGTTGCTTATTATACGGGACTTTTGCACGATTTAGGTAAATATAGTGAGCGTTATCAAAAGCGTTTGCATGGTGGAGCGAAAGTGAACCATTCCACGGCAGGGGCGAAAATTGCGGCGGAACGTTGGGGAATATTGGGTAAGATGATGGCGTTTTGTATTGCCGGACATCACGCTGGCTTAGCAAATGGTGCTGGAGAAGGGAAGAATCGTTCTACACTCTCACAACGTTTGCAAGAGAATTTCGGTACTGCTCACAATGAACTTCCACCACTTCACCCCATTTGGCAACAAGAACTGAATTTACCCGAAAAATTACTCCCACCTTCTTTAAAACCCTCTAAAAACGAACCTTTCTTTTCTTATGCATTTTTTATTCGAATGCTCTATTCGTGTCTCGTGGATGCCGATTTTATTGATACCGAAGCATTTTATGCAAATTTAGAGAAAAAACCTATTGAACGGGGAAATTATCCGAATTTAACCGCACTTTATCAGCAGTTTAATGCCTTTATGGCAAAAATGAAAAAGCAAGACAGCGAACTGAATCGCTTACGAAGTGAAATTTTAGATTACGCAGTTTCACAGGCAACGCAAGATACGGGCTTATTTTCACTAACCGTACCGACAGGCGGTGGCAAAACCTTGACTTCAATGGCATTTGCTTTGGAACACGCCGAACAGCATCAATTACGCCGCATTATTTACGTCATTCCGTTCACCGGCGTTATCGAACAAAATGCAGCGGTTTTTCGTAAAGCCTTTGGTGAATTAGGCGATATTGCGGTTTTAGAACATCACAGTACTTTCGATCACGATAATTTGCCGGATAAATCCACCCGAGATAAGTTAAAACTGGCATCAGAAAATTGGGATGCACCGATTGTCGTCACTACAGCGGTACAATTTTTTGAAAGTTTATTCGCAGACCGTTCTTCACGCTGTCGTAAGTTGCACAATATTGTAGGTAGCGTGATTATTTTAGACGAAGCGCAAATGTTACCGCTTAATTTATTGCGTCCGATTATGGCAGCGATTGATGAATTGGCGCGAAATTACCAATGTTCCGTTGTGCTTTGTACCGCCACACAACCGGCGATTCACCAGGTGAATGGCTTTTACAAAGGCTTCGAAAACGTGCGAGAAATTGCGCCGAATCCGACCACACTTTTTGAGAAACTAAAACGCACAACCGTGCAACATATTGGCGTTCAAACAGATACCGATCTGCAAGCCAAACTCACGGATAATCCGCAGATATTGATTATCATGAATAACCGCCGCCATGCCCGAGCCTTGTATGATTTAGTTAAAAGGTTGGACGGTGTTTATCATCTCACCACCTTAATGTGTGCCAAACACCGTTCGCAAACATTAGATGAAATTCGTCTACGCCTTAAAAATAATCAGCCTTGCCGTGTGATTGCCACATCTTTAATTGAAGCCGGTGTTGATGTAGATTTTCCATTGGTAATGCGGGCCGAAGCTGGCTTAGATTCTGTCGCTCAAGCGGCAGGACGTTGTAATCGAGAGGGTAAAAAGTTAGCAGAAGAAAGTCATGTTTGGGTTTTCCAACCTGAAGAACAATGGAAAGCACCGATTGAATTAGGGTTACTTTCCGCTTGTATGCGTTCCACTATTCTTAAACATTCCGATGACTTATTGAGTCCGCAAGCGATTAACCACTATTTTCAAGCGGTTTATGAAGTGAAAGGAGCAGAACTCGACAAACAAAAAATTTTAAAAGCATGCCATGATGCCGGCCAAAGTCTTAATTTCCCATTTCAAAAAATCGCAGACGATTTTCGGATGATCACAAACAATTTAATACCGGTCATTATTCCTTTCGAGCAAGAAGCCGAGAAACTTATAGACAGCTTACGCTATGCCGACAAAGTGGGCGGTATTTTAAGAAAACTGCAACCCTACACCGTACAAGTTCCGGAAAAATCCTTAACCGAACTCTATAAAGCCGGCAGAGTTGAAACCATCAATGAAAACAATTTCGGTAAACAGTTTTACCGCTTAATTGGAATGGATTTGTATGATGATGTGGCGGGGTTGAGTTGGAATAATTTGGAATTTTTGAGGAGGGAAACATTAGTTTTATAGTCAAATAATTAGAAGTATTAGTCTTATAGTCAAATAATTAATAGAGGTCTTGTTATGGAACGTTCACGTCTTGTGCGTATGCACATTCAAAATATTGGTTGTATTGGTAATGAAGGTTTAACCGTAGAGTTAGATAATATTGTCTGTTTAGTTGGTGCTAATAATGCTGGTAAAACAACGGTACTGCGTGCATATGAACTAGCTATTCAACAGGAAAAGTTAAAACCTGGAGATATCAATCAAAATGCAAACGGAGAAAATGCAATTGTTGAATTATGGGTTCATATTCCTAAAAATGCAGGAAATATTGATGAAAAATGGAAAGAAGAGGAAGATGGATTATTATTAGTAAGATCTAAATGGGAATGGTCTGCAGAGGGAGGTAAACCTATTCGAACTACATGGGATCCTAAAGAAAATGATTATGCCGATGATGGTAAAGCCGCAGGTCTAGATACTGTTTTTAATAGTCGACTACCAAAACCCTTTCGAATAGGTTCTTTAGATAACCCTCAAGAAGAACATCAGAAACTATTAGAATTGGTGTTAGAGCCAATCCTTAGTAAATATAAAGGAATTATGGAAGATTCAGAATCTGAATTAAGTAAAAAACTACAAGAGGTTAAAGATTTAGCTAATAAACCAATATCAGAGCTTAGTGAAGATATTAAGAACGTTCAAGAGAAAATTAATTCATCATATAACAAGATTTTTAGTAATTCTAATATACGCCTTGATATTGCAGTAGGAGATATAGGGTTTGATCCTAAAAAATCTTTACTGTCAGGTTCAAGGATTAATGTTGAGGAAGCTAATAATTTAGCTAGATGGGATCAACAAGGTACAGGATCACAAAGAGCTTTATTTTGGTCAATATTGCAAGTAAGGTCTGAATTAGCTAGAAATTTAGATATACAAAAAGGTATTGAATCTGATAAAGAAAAACTAAAAAAAACTAGAAGCAAAGCCAAATAAAACCTCAAAAGATACAAAAGAGATTGAAAGATTGAGTGAGAAACTTTCTCTAGCTAATACAAGCAACCTATTTTTGCCAGGTTATATGCTTTTAATTGATGAGCCAGAAACTGCTTTACATCCTTCAGCTGTGCGAGCAGCAAAAGAACATTTATATAGTCTTGCTGAAGAGGCTGGATGGCAAGTAATGCTAAGTACACATCATCCAGCATTTGTAGATCCTTTAAAAGATCATACAACAATTGTTCGTCTTCATCGGAAAGATAGACATAATACTCCGAACATTTACAAATCTGATTCAGCCAAATTTAATGACGAAGAATTGGAAAATTTGAAAGCATTGCTTGCTTTTGATTCGAATGTTTCTGAAATTTTCTTTGGATATTCAGTTATTCTTGTTGAAGGAGATACTGAATTTGCGGCTTTTAATGAAGTAATGAATATACAAAAAGATGCATATCCAATAGAGCAAAGACCTTTAATATTGCGGGCAAGAGGTAAGGCTACCATTGCTATTTTAGCTAAAATTTTAACTCAATTTAAAATAGGTTTTTCTGTTTTACATGATATTGATTCCCCGAAAACAGAAAAAGGAGATAAAAAAAATCCAGCATATTCAATAAATGAGAATATTAAGAAAGTTATAGAAGGTGCTCGTGAATTAGGTCTTTCCGTCAATTATCGTTGCTCATGTCCGAATTTTGAAGAACATCACAAAATGAAATTACCAAGTAAAGATAAACCTTTCGAAAGCTGGAAAGCTATTCGAGAAAATAAAACTATTCGAGATAGTGTAGAAGCTGTTTTAAAAGATTTAATATCCAAATATACAGAATCCAGTACATTAGATCTAGATGGAAAAAACTATGAAAAAATATTAAAAAACTGGATTTGTAAAAATAATAAATCGGCAGAACCTAGATATAAATTTGAGTAATATCATTTTTTATTCACCTCCCCGTGGAGGTGTGGATTACATAATTGAAGGAATATATTATGCCAAACAAAATCAGACTCCATATTTGGGGCGATTATGCCTGTTTTACCCGTCCTGAAATGAAGGTGGAGCGGGTGTCTTATGATGTGATTACGCCGTCGGCGGCACGGGGGATTTTGACGGCGGTGCATTGGAAGCCGGCAATTCGTTGGGTAATTGATAAGATTTATGTGTTAAAGCCGATTCAGTTTGAATCTGTTCGCCGTAATGAGCTGGGGAGTAAAATTTCCGTCGGTAAAATCAGTGGGGCGATAAAGCGTAAAAGTGTGGCGGATTTATATACGGTCATTGAAGAGGATCGTCAGCAGCGTGCTGCAACGGTGTTAAAAAATGTTGGTTATGTGATAGAAGCGCACGCAGTATTAACCAAAAGAGCGGGTGAAGGGGAAACGATTACTAAGCACATTGAGATGTTTAAACGTCGTGCAATAAAAGGTCAATGTTTTCACCAACCTTGTATGGGCGTGCGTGAATTTGCGGCAAATTTTGCCTTAATTGATGACAATGAGCCGTTGCCTGAATGTTGTTTGGCAGAAAACGAGCGTGATCGAGATTTAGGTTGGATGTTGCACGATATTGATTTTGATCACGAAAATCGACCGCACTTTTTCAGAGCCGAAATGAAAAATGGAGTGATTGACGTGCCGCCATTTTATGCAGAGGAGGTGAAATCGTGATTTTATCCGCATTAACACGCTATTATCATCGCCTTGCAGGGCAAACGGATCGTTTGACCGGTAGCGCTAAAGTACCCTCTTATGGATTTAGCGAAGAAAAAATCGGCTGGGTGTTGGAGTTGGATTCGGATGGAAATTTGTTAAACGTGATTCCGAATTTAACCGCGGATAAGAAGCCGCAACCCAAATTAATGAGTGTGCCTCGTCCGGAAAAACGAACATCCGGCATTAAGCCCAATTTTTTATGGGATAAAACGGCTTATGTGCTGGGCGTGGAGAGCAATAAAGACAAAACCACCGCGAAAGCACAACCTATCGCCTTCTCTGAAAAAACCTTTGAAGCCTTTAAACAGTACCATTTAGAATTGCTTGCCGATACTCACGATGAGGGCTTAATTACCGTGAGTCGTTTTCTTCAACAATGGCAGCCTGAACATTTTGCGGAATCTATCTGCCCGATCGAAATGCTGGATGCGAATGTTGTTTTCAAATTAGCCGATACCGGTGGTTATATTCATCAGCGAGAAGCCGCTCAACATCTTTGGGCTGGTTTGTTAGTCACCGAAGAGACTGAACAGGGTTTATGCTTAATCAGTGGTGAAATTGCCCCTATTGCCCGACTTCACCCTGCAATTAAGGGCGTCTATGGCGGGCAAAGTTCGGGCGGTTCAATTATTTCCTTTAATAAAGAATCTTTCACTTCATTTGGCAAGGAACAAGGTAGTAATGCACCTGTTTCTGAACAGGCTGCCTTTGCTTACACCACCGCTTTAAATTATTTGTTACGTAATAATAGCCATCGTTTAACCATCGGTGATAGCAGCACCGTCTTTTGGGCGGAAGCGGATAATACTGCTCAAGCCGAAGCTGCCGAAGAATTTTTTGCCACCTTAATGGCGCCCCCTGATGACGAGCAGGAAAACCAAAAGATCTTTAATGTTTTACAAGAAATAAGCAAAGGACGACCGCTTGCAGAAGTTGAACCGCAGTTGTCTGAAAATACTCGTTTTTATATTTTAGGGCTCGCTCCAAATGCTGCCCGAATTTCTGTGCGTTTTTGGTTGGATACCACGTTTGGCCAACTGGCGAAAAATTTAAGTGAACATTGGCTGGATTTATCACTTGAACCTTGCCCGTGGAAAACGCCGCCTTCAATTTGGAGGCTGTTATTGCAAACGGCATCGCTTGGAAAAAGTGAGAATATATCGCCGGTACTCGCCGGAGAAATGGCGCGAGCTGTTATCACCGGCCATTTGTATCCAATGAGTTTACTCTCTCAACTGATTACCCGCATTCGTGCCGATGGTGATATTAACGGCTTGCGGGTAGCGTTAATGAAAGCGGTATTACAACGAAAATTTAGAAAAGGTCTAATTAAACAAGGAGTTCCTATGAGCTTGAATAAAGAAAGCAATAACCGGGCTTATTTGCTAGGCAGGTTATTTGCGGTGTTAGAACGAATCCAAACCCAAGCATTAGGCGAATTAAATGCCGGTATCGCAGACCGTTATTATGGTTCGGCTTCCGCTGTGCCGTATTCTGTTTTCCCTCGTTTGGTTAGAGGTGCTAAACATCATTTGGCGCGGCTGCGCAAAGATAAACCTGGAATGGCTATTGCTCTCAGTAAAGATTTAAGAGAAATAGTAGCTCGTTTATCAGAAAAGTATCCTAAACATTTAAATGTTATTGAACAAGGAAGTTTTGGTATTGGCTATTTCCAGCAAGAACAAAGTTACTTTATAAAAAAAGAAACCACTGAATCAACTGAAAATTAAGGAAACATTATGTCTATTCAAAATCGCTATGAATTTGTCTTTTTCTTTGACGTAACCAACGGCAACCCGAATGGTGACCCCGATGCAGGCAATATGCCACGCCTTGATCCAGACAGTAGTAAGGGGTTAGTCACCGATGTTTGCTTAAAACGCAAAATCCGTAATTTTATTGAAGTGAGCAGTGAAAACGAAGCAGGCTTCGAGATTTATGTTAAAGAGAAAAGTGTGCTTAATCTGCAAAACAAACGCGCTTATGAGGCATTAGGTATTGAGCCGGAAGCGAAAAAACTGCCGAAAGATGAAGCGAAAGCCCGTGAAGTTACTGCGTGGATGTGCAAAAACTTTTTTGATATTCGTGCCTTCGGTGCAGTAATGACCACCGAAGTGAATAGCGGACAGGTGAGAGGCCCGGTACAATTGGCGTTTGCACAATCTATCGACCCGATTGTTCCGCTTGAGGTTTCCATCACGCGAATGGCGGTAACTAACGAAAAAGATCTAGAAAATAAAAGTGCGATTCAAACAATGGGTCGTAAATATATCGTGCCTTACGCCCTTTACCGTGTTCACGGCTTTATCTCTGCCAAACTTGCTGAAAAAACCGGTTTTTCTGATGAAGACGTGCAAAAACTTTGGCAAGCTTTACAGCTGATGTTTGAACACGACCGTTCTGCCGCACGCGGGGAAATGGCTGCGCGTAAGTTGATTGTATTTAAACACGACAGCGAGCTCGGCAATCAACCTGCATATAAACTTTTTGATGCCGTAAAAGTTGAACGCATTAACGGCGAAAAAGACACACCGGCGAAAGGTTATAACGACTATCGTATCAGCGTACAGGCGGAAGGCTTAAATGGTGTAACTATTGAAGAATTGCTGTAATGAGCGATTTGCAAAATTCCACAGAAATCTTACCGCTTGCCAAGCCGTCATTGAGCAATGACAAGCGGTTGATTTCGCTTTCCGCTTTGCAACATTACGCTTTTTGCCCACGCCAATGTGCGTTGATTCATAATGAACAGGCGTGGGCGGAGAATTTTCTGACCGCACAAGGCAGGGCATTACACGAGCGGGTGGATTCTGGCGAGCCGGAAGTTCGCAAAGGCATTCGTTTTGAGCGAACGGTTCACGTCTCGGCGGAAAAACTGGGCATTAGCGGCATTTTGGATTTGGTCGAACGAAACCTTAAAACCAACGAATTAAAACCAGTGGAATACAAACGTGGCAAACCGAAACCCGACCCAATGGACGAAATCCAACTCTGCGCCCAAGCCTTATGTCTAGAAGAAATGACAGGGCAAACTATCAATGAAGGCGCACTCTGGTATATGCAAACCCGTCACCGTTTGTCCGTTGTCTTCTCCGCCGAGTTACGTGAAAAAACCTTAGCCGTCATCAATGCCGCCCGCTCACTGTTAAACAGCGGACAAACGCCCCCTCCCGAATACGGCAAACGCTGCAAAGCCTGCTCGCTGATTGAACTTTGCCAACCACAGTTATTGGAAAGGGATAAGTCGAAAAGGTATGTGGTGGGGTTGTTTGGGGCAACGTGATATTAGATATTTTATTAAAATTAGGAGAAATTTATATGCCTATTACTGATTGCCGCGGTGAAGATAATCGAGTACAACTTGTCCAGGATTTTGAAATTTTACCCTTGGCTCATGTTAGATTATTGAATGGACAGACAAGGGAAAGTTGTGCTGGACCAACTCTAGATAGGGAGTATTATGTTTTTAGTTACCAAAGCTATGCCAATAGATCAGATGCAGGCACATTCGTTTGTGGAATAACTGTAGCTCATGACTTTATCAATTTAATACAACAACGAAATCCAGAAGTACATCGGTTACCTTTATTTGACCCATTAGCAGGTTTTGCTCAAGTTGAAAACGCTAATAATGTGGATAGAGGAGGAGCAGGAAGAGGGAGACAACAAGTTCCAGCGTGGAATCCAATAGCTAGAGAACTTTATGAGGCAATAAGTATTATTTGTCTTATATGGAATTTGGACAATATTGGAGGTGCTTTGGAACGTGTTTTGTTAAACTTAGCTACAAATCCTATGCTGGTACCGAGAGACTCAGATATACGTAGTATAAATACTATTATTTCTAATAATTTTTTTATCACTGAAAACAATCAACAAAGAGCTAGTTTAGCATTATGCTTTCAGTCTTTTATGAGAAATAATGGAATAGTAAATCCTCCGCTGGTACACTTCCCAAACTTAACAACTCATTTTAATAATCAAGTTGTTAATCCGTGGAATCCAACACCTTATTTTAATTAGTAGTATTTATTGAAAATAAGGTATTAGTAATGCGCAAACTTCAAAACACACTCTACATTACCACTCAAGGTAGTTACTTACATAAAGAACGTGAAACCTTAGTCGTAGAGCAAGATCGAAAAAAGGTGGCGCAGTTGCCAGTGCATTCCATCGGACATATTTTTTGCTTTGGGAATGTGTTGGTATCACCGTTTTTAATGGGATTTTGTGGGGAAAATAACGTCAACTTGGCGTTTTTTACGGAAAACGGGCGCTATCTTGGTCGGTTGCAAGGGCGGCAAAATGGCAATGTGTTGTTGCGCCGAGCGCAATATAAGGCGTCGGAGCAAAATTCTGCGCCTATTGCTCGCAATATTATCGCGGCTAAAATCCAAGCCTCTAAGCGAGTGTTGCAACGGCAGATTCGCAATCACGGTGAGAATGGTGAGCTGCAATCGGCAATTACAGTGTTAAATTATAGTTTGCAACAATTAAAAACTGCACACAATTTAGATTTTATTCGGGGATTGAGGGCGAGGCGGCTTCTCGCTATTTTGGGGTATTTTCGCATTTGATTAAAGCAAATAGCGGGTTTCAGTTTGACGGACGCAATCGCCGTCCGCCACGAGATGGCGTCAATGCGTTGCTATCATTCTTGTACAGCATTGTAGGTAAAGATATTAGCGGGGCATTGCAAGGTGTGGGTTTAGATCCGCAAATCGGTTTTCTACATGCCGATCGCCCGGGGCGAGATAGTCTGGCGCAAGATATTCTGGAAGAATTTCGTGCTTGGTGGGCAGATAGAATGGTGTTGTCGCTGATTAATCGAGGGCAAATTAAACCGGATGATTTTGTGACGGAAACCGGCGGAGCGGTGATGCTTAAGCCTGAAGCGAGAAAATTATTGTTTCAGACATTGCAGGCGAAAAAGCAAGAAAAAATTACGCATCCTTTTTTAGGGGAAGAAGTGGAAATCGGCTTGTTACCTTATATTCAGGCGATGTTATTGGCTCGCCATCTGCGCGGTGATTTGGCTGAATATCCACCCTTTTTAATGCGTTAGTCTTTGTAAAATATTGTTGAAATTTGACCGCTCTTTTCAGCTTCACTTATTAGGGAATAGTTAGACATGCTGATGTTAATTACCTACGATATTTCATTTGATGACCCGGAAGGACAAAAGCGTTTACGTCAAATCGCCAAGCATTGTTTAGATTATGGTGTACGGGCTCAATATTCAGTGTTTGAGTGCGATGTGACACCAGATCAATGGGTTAAGCTAAAAAATAAATTACTGGCAACTTATAACCCGGATTGCGATAGTTTACGCCTTTATCATTTGGGAAGTAAATGGCGTAATAAAGTGGAACATCACGGTGCAAAACCTGCTGTTGATATTTTTAAAGATATATTGATTCTATAGATCGCTAACCTATAGTTCTTATTAAAATAGAGTGGGATTAGCGAATCGAAAAAGTTCTTTAACAATCAGTCAATTAGAAAGATAGCACAATGATTCTGGCGAATCTGCTATACTTTTTTTACTCCCTATAAGCTGTTAGCGAATAACAGGTAATAAAGTTTGATATTTCAATATGTTATCTTATAGGGAGCAGCTGCTTCACGCAGCTGTGAGTTGAAACCTGTGTATGTGCCGCTAAGGTTTCAAAGGCTTTAAGCAGCTGCTTCACGCAGCTGTGAGTTGAAACAAGGTGGCGACAATGCTTGGCTAGTTAAAAAATAGCAGCTGCTTCACGCAGCTGTGAGTTGAAACACCGCCCGGATCACGTGGGTCATTGACATAACCGGCAGCTGCTTCACGCAGCTGTGAGTTGAAACCACGAGTTATAGTGGCAAATATGAGGATAATTTAGGCAGCTGCTTCACGCAGCTGTGAGTTGAAACCTGCAACTTTTCTTAAAAAGAAAATCGCCAATGTTCAGCAGCTGCTTCACGCAGCTGTGAGTTGAAACACCCCAAAGGGCTGACAAAGGGTTTGTGCAATTTGGCAGCTGCTTCACGCAGCTGTGAGTTGAAACTACGGATTGTCGTCCTGCAAATTGTGCAGCGGTTGCAGCTGCTTCACGCAGCTGTGAGTTGAAACTTCCCCAAAGGCAACATAATCCAATCTTGCTCCGGGCAGCTGCTTCACGCAGCTGTGAGTTGAAACACCGGCAAGGGCAAAGCCATCAATATTTTTGGCAGCAGCTGCTTCACGCAGCTGTGAGTTGAAACACCGCCCGGATCACGTGGGTCATTGACATAACCGGCAGCTGCTTCACGCAGCTGTGAGTTGAAACAGGAAAAGCAAAAGACAATCAGCAACAACTGAATGCAGCTGCTTCACGCAGCTGTGAGTTGAAACCCCTACTTATCGGGCGTGAGTTTCGCCACGGCACAAGCAGCTGCTTCACGCAGCTGTGAGTTGAAACCTTATCAATTGGTATTACAAGAAAAAAGATTTTGGCAGCTGCTTCACGCAGCTGTGAGTTGAAACAATGCCGCGCGATTCCAATTCGGCTTTGAGTTGTGCAGCTGCTTCACGCAGCTGTGAGTTGAAACCCCACGCTTGGGATATACCAAGGACTGCGATAGCAGCAGCTGCTTCACGCAGCTGTGAGTTGAAACCTGATAGTGTAATTAGTTCTATTTTCGATTTTGGCAGCTGCTTCATGCAGCTGTGAGTTGAAACCACACCGGCTGCAATTGCAAGCTTGATTAATGACGCAGCTGCTTCACGCAGCTGTGAGTTGAAACCGGCTCTTGTTCCCAATCAAACTCAAAGCCGTTGCAGCTGCTTCACGCAGCTGTGAGTTGAAACAAAGGCATTCAAAAATAACCTTAAAGCGGGTGGTTGCAGCTGCTTCACGCAGCTGTGAGTTGAAACACAATCTATAGGGGCTTTATTGCTAATTAGTTTTGCAGCTGCTTCACGCAGCTGTGAGTTGAAACATTTCGTCCTCCTTAAAAGGGCTTTTAATCGCAGGCAGCTGCTTCACGCAGCTGTGAGTTGAAACAAGCAAATAACCGTGCCCGTTTAACGGCAAACGCAAGCAGCTGCTTCACGCAGCTGTGAGTTGAAACAAATCAAACTTTGCTAAAAAACTAGGCATCTCAAGCAGCTGCTTCACGCAGCTGTGAGTTGAAACACGTAAAGTCATCGCATTGTAAGCATTGTCCTTTGCAGCTGCTTCACGCAGCTGTGAGTTGAAACATCTCATTTGACAACTCTCGCCCCTAGATGAAAGGCAGCTGCTTCACGCAGCTGTGAGTTGAAACACATTTAGAAAGTGCGGTCAAATTCAATCCGCTTTCGCAGCTGCTTCACGCAGCTGTGAGTTGAAACCCTTAACCAGGATAGGGCTAATGACCCAAAGAAGGCAGCTGCTTTACGCAGCTGTGAGTTGAAACACCAATGGTTATTGCGTTGGTTTAACCCTAATCCGCAGCTGCTTCACGCAGCTGTGAGTTGAAACTTAATCAATGAAATAGAACTTACTGGATAATTAGTATCTATGAACCAATAAGAAAATCCACCTTTAATCAGTTAATAATATTTAACCTTTGAGGGTGGATTTTCTTTAGTATTTATTATCGTTGAATTAAATAACGTAATTTTGTTCCGTCTTGTTCAACGCTTAATAAGGTGTAGCCATGGTTTTTTGTATCTACCGGTATATTATTGATAGATTGTGCGCAATCGCTCAATAATTCCAAGACTTCGCCTTTTTGAAGTTGCGGCATGGTTTCTAACATCACGATTGCCGGATAAGGGCAAGGTTCACCAAGGGTGTCTAAGGTGTAATCCGGTGTAATATCTTTCGGATCTTTATCTAGTTTTTGTACAACAGTAAATGCCATATTAAGTCCTCTTTATTTATGAAGAATAAGTTACGCGCCACAGCAATTTTGTGCGGCAACTTTCGCTTTTGCTTTCGCAAGGAAACGACGTTCCCACCATACAACGGCAATTAGGCAAAGAATAAGTAAGCCGTAGTTGACTAATAAGCCGCCGACAGGCCCAAAGGATTTCAAGAGATTGAGTTTTTCATAGTCAAGTGCCAATGCGGGAGCTATATCGTCCCATACATAGGCGAGATAGGTTGATCCCACAACGTTGCCCAAACCAACCCACATAAAATGGACTTGACCTTCCATTGAACGATACATCCAACCGGTTTCGCATCCACCGGCAAGTACGATACCAAAACCGAATAATAACCCGCCTATAATGGCATTTGGCCCTGCCCACATAATTTTTGGTGATACGCCGAGTTGGATATAACTGAATACGCCAATTGTGCCGACCAAAATCCCGAAAATAATGGCTTTTGCCATATAGGCGCGACCGGTTACCCATAAATCACGGAAAGCCGAAGTAAAGCAGATTTGTGCGCGTTCGATTAATAAGCCGAATGCTAAACCACAAAGCATTGCAAAACCAAGTTTAATTGATTCAGTCATGACATAAAGGGAAGCGATGAGATAGGCGAAAAAGATGATCATCCCAATCCAAAAACGGCGTTGGGCTTGTTTCGGATCGGTTTCTTTTAATTTTGCCGCGCCTTTTTTCAGTTCCAGTTTCACTCGAAACATTGGAAGTAATGTCACTTTTACGCCAACGTAAGTGCCTACTGCAGTGGCAATGGTAAAGAACCAAGCATGAGCGGAAAATTGGGGAATACCGGTAAAGAGCGAGGCAAGGTTACATCCCATCGCTAAACGTGCGCCGAAACCTGCTAATGCACCGCCGATTAAGGCTTGTACGATACGGCGTTTATACGGTTGATTACGCCATTTTACGTTGTTTGCCCATAATGCGGCGGAAATACAGCCGGCAAACATCCCGAGAATCATTACGCCATCAATTCGGGTGAAAATCGTCCCCTGCATACCAATGATTTTGTAATAGCTCCATTCGGATACATCAACACCAAGTGCTTGTAACGCATGTCCTCCCCAACGGGTAAATTCACCGGTTACCGCCCAGTAAGTGCCGGTAACACCGAAATAATAAGCAGAGAGCAAACCGGCTGCGATAACCGCAGCCACAGGATTCCAATATTTAATAAGATAATTTTGTTTGAATTGTTGCAAAATCTCTTTCATAAAAAACCTTAGTAAGTTGAATAGAAAATTTGCAAGAGAGGTATAAACAATGTGAAAAAAGAGAAGTTCATCATTTTCCTATACACAAAACTTGCGACATAAGACAAATGGTTGTCAGGACGGTGATGGTAACATTATTTAAAATTAATAGGCAATTTAATTTCTCTTATTTTCATTGTTATTCCATCAATGATGAGTAATCGTCCGCATAAATTCTCGCCGATATTTAACCGCACTTTAATTGCTTCCAAAGCTTGAATCGAACCTATGATCCCGACAATTGGTGCAAGCACTCCGGCTTCTACGCAACTCAATATATTTTGTCCGAAAAGTTGACTGAGATCGCGATAGGTAGGCGTATTAGGTGCATAAGTAAACACCGAAACCTGTCCTTCCATACGAATAGCCGCACCTGAAACAAGCGGAATTTTGGCTTTCTCACATTGCCGATCCAGTTGATTGCGAATATCCACATTATCGGTACAATCTAAAATTACATCAAAGTGCGGTATAATTTCCGCGAGTTTTTCTTCGTCTAATTTAGCGTTGATTGTGTTGATTTGAATATGAGGGTTGATTTGCTCCAACGCTATTTTGGCGGAATCCACTTTTGGCATATTAAGTCGTGCATCGCAATGTAAGATTTGGCGTTGTAAATTAGAAAGCGAAACCTTGTCGAAATCTAACAGCGTTAGATGTCCCACGCCTGCAGCGGCAAGGTATTGAGCGGCGGCACAGCCCAAGCCGCCTAAGCCCACGATCAGCATTTTGCTTTCTTTGAGTTTTTCCTGTCCGTCAAAATCAACGGCTTTTAGAATGATTTGGCGATTGTAGCGTAATTCTTCTTCGTAACTGAGTTCAGCCATTTTTATCCCAATAAATGATTAAAAGGTTCGATAGTAACGGTTTCACCCGCAGCCACGTTGGCACGCTCTTGTTCTAATACAATAAAACAGTTACTTTTCAGAAAAGCACTAAATAAATGAGAACCTTGGAATCCCACTGGTTGTACTTCAATTTGCCCTTGTGTATTAACCCAATAAAAACCACGTTGAAAATCTAAACGACCCGGTGATTTTTTTAAATTCGTGGCTGCGACAGCAGAAAAGTGCGGTGGTTTTTTCCATTGTTTTTCTCCTTGCAGCTTTGTGATAAGCGGTTGTACGAGCTGGTAGAAGGTAACCAAGGCAGAAACAGGATTACCCGGTAAACCGCAGAACCACGCATTTTCCAGTTTACCAAATGCAAAAGGTTTACCCGGTTTAATTGCCAATTTCCAAAAATTCACTTGTCCTACTTTTTCTAACACTGTTTTAGTGAAATCCGCTTCCCCGACGGAAACACCGCCGCTGGTAATGACAAGATCCGCTTGTTTTTGTGCAGAGATAAAGGCTTTTTCAAACTCGGATTCATTATCGGGTAATAAGCCGAAATCAATCACTTCACAATGTAATTTTTCCAGTAATAATTTGACGGTAAAACGGTTCGTATCATAGATTTGTCCGGTTTGCAGCGGTTTGCCGACTTCAATAAGTTCATCCCCGGTGGAAAGTACGGCGACTTTTAAACGTGGGTAACATTTCACTTCGGCGATACCAAGGGAAGCCAATAATGGCAACGAAACCGCATTTAATTTTGCCCCTTGCTCAAGTACCACATCACCTTTTTTCACATCTTCACCAATGCGGCGAATATTTTGATTGGGTTTCGGCAATTCGGTGAAAGTTACCGAACCGTCATCATTGAGCCTGACTTGTTCTTGCATCACCACGGCATCAGCCCCTTCCGGAATCATCGCTCCTGTCATAATTCTGATCGCACTTTTCGCCTTCCATTCACCTTTGAATGGATTGCCGGCAAAAGATTTTCCTGCAACTGACAGAGTGAGTGATTGTTGTAAATCAGCTAAACGTACAGCGTAACCGTCCATCGCAGCATTATCAAAAGAGGGAACATTAATCGGTGAAATAACATTTTCCGCACAAATACGATTGGCTGCATTTTGTAAATTGAGGGTTTCCGTTTTAGTAGGAAAGGGCAGTTGTTCGAGTATTTGCGCACGGGCTTGATCCAAAGTGAGCATAAAAAATCCTTATTTGATAAAAATTGTCGGTTATTGTAGTCCGAAAGGCCAAAAAACTAAAGATTTCATTTCCTTAAGTAATTTTTCTCATTTTACGATCCGATTATCCTTTGCTAGAATACCGCATCATTTTTTAGGAAAGACTGTTATGAAAGAAATTTCACCTGATGCACTGAGTGTGCGTACTGCCTTGATCGAAAAAGGCATTGAAACCCCAATGATTGATCTTACACAAGATAAAGACGGACGTCGTGTCGGAATTGCTAAACATATGCGTGAAGTGATGGCATTAATCGGGTTAGATTTGTGTGATGACAGTTTAGAAGAAACACCCAATCGCTTGGCGAAAATGTTTATTGATGAAATTTTTAGCGGAATGGATTATGCCAATTTCCCGAAAATGACGAAAATCAAAAACCAAATGAAAGTAAGCGAAATGGTGCAAGTCAACGATATTACGCTCACCAGCACCTGTGAACATCATTTTGTGACTATTGATGGCAAAGTTTGCGTGGCATATTATCCGAAAGACTGGGTTATCGGGTTATCGAAAATTAACCGAATCGTTTCTTTTTTCGCACAACGTCCACAGGTGCAAGAACGCTTAACGGAGCAGCTTCTTACCGCATTTCAAACCATTTTAGAAACCGATGATGTGGCAGTATATGTGAAAGCCACGCATTTTTGTGTGAAAGCACGAGGGATTAAGGATACGCACAGCTATACCGTTACTTCTGCTTATGGCGGGGTTTTCTTAGAAGATCGTGATACACGTAAAGAGTTTTTAGCAACGGTTCAAAAATAAAAAAACACAATGAAAAACAACCGCACTTTAAGCTATCCAGAAAGATGAATAAAAGTGCGGTCGTTTTTTATAAAGTTTAGAGCCAAAGGAAATAAGATAAACCACCGATAATAGCGATGCAGAATAAATTTAGAATGAATCCCACTTTTGCCATATGAATTTGTTTCACTCTACCGGTTGCAAATACGATGGCATTCGGTGGGGTGGCAATCGGCAGCATAAAGGCACAACTTGCACCGCAAGCGATAATCGCGGCGAGCGCAATAGGCGGCAAATTCATTGATTGTGCAACAGAGATGATAATCGGCATAATTAATGCTGCGCTGGCGGTGTTTGACGTAAATTCAGTGAGGAAAATAATAAACGCCGTTAGCACAAAGCAAAGCACCCAAAGCGGTTTGGTTTGAACAAAAGACACAATGCTATCAGCCATAATTTTGCTTGCGCCGGAATCTTTCATCACAATGCTGAGTGTTAAACCGCCACCGAATAGCACTAATACACCCCATTCCACACGATCTTGAATTTCTTTCCAACTTGCCACACCGGAAATACAGATGACGATCACGACACAAAGTGCGATGACGGTATCAAAGTTTTCAATTTTTTTCGGTAATTCAAGAAATGCCGTCAACCAAGGATTAATTAAAGAACTAAAAAGCAACAGTATCGCCATTGCGATAAAAATCGTTAAAGTGATGACGTTTTTTCGGTTAAAACTTACGTTTTCGATAGTCGGGTTAAATTCAACATTAAAGTCGGGACGTAGTACCACCCATAATGCCAAAATCATAGAGGGGAGTAGTAATAGCATAACAGGGAAGCCATAGCCTAACCATTCGGTGAAAGTAACCGAAATTTGTGAGGCAAGAATGGCATTTGGTGCGCTTCCGACCAACGTTCCTATACCGCCGATACTTGCGCTGAACGCCATACCAAGCAAAACGAAAGCATAGAGACGGTGGTTTTTAGTGGTGTTGATGCCTTTTAGCATTCCCATCGTAAGGGGTAACATCATTGCTGCAACGGCGGTGTTGTTGATCCACATCGAAAGGAAAGTAGTGACACCGAACAAATAAGCCACGGATAATTTCAAATTTCCTTTGGCAAGGCGAATGATGTAGTTGGCGATGATTTTGTCAAGATTTTGAATTTGTAATACCGCTGCTACCACAAACCCACCGAAGAACATATAAATAATCGGTGTAGAGAAAGGGGCAAGGGCTTTTTGTGTGTTAATTAGCCCTAAGCCAATTGCGAGTACCGGTACCATGAGTGATGTTACCGTAATGTTGAAAGCTTCCGTTAGCCATAAAATACCGATAAAAATCAAGAGTGCTAAGCCACGATTTTCTTGAGGTGAAAAAGGTAACACTCTGATTAGCACAAGCATAAAAATGAAATCTAAGGCGAGAATGGTAAAACTTTTGTATTTAAGAAATGTTGTTTGATGTTGCATAGAAAATACTCCCTTATCGTTTATCAGACTTTTGAATGAGTGTAGGATGCCATGCTACTAGCATCCTATAATAATATCAATTTAATATAAAATTCGGACAACAGCATAGCGCCCCTATGGCATCTATTATTTCAGTCTTGCGCTTTTGCTACACAATACTGGTTTTTTGTAATGTCAAATATTGTATCTTTCTTCTTATTTCGACCTAGAACAATGTGTTTTTATAACTTATTGTTTTGTATGTTTTTATTCTTACTTTATATAGTATGCTTTAATTTTTTTTACATTTAAATTAAAAAAATATATCTTTTTTACAGAAACATATATATAATGCACAGATTTTTATAACGGTAGCAGAAAATTCTAGAAACTGAAATGTAGATTAGGATTTTAATTTTTAAGGTGTAGTAAAACTTTTCCTTTTCTTCTTAAAGTATGGAACATATACTGATGAGCACAGCACAGCACAGCACAGCACAGCACAGCACAGCACAGCACAGCACAGCACAGCACAGCACAGCACAGCACAGCACAGCACAGCACAGCACAGCACAGCACAGCACAGCACAGCACAGCACAGCACAGCACAGCACAGCACAGCACAGCACAGCACAGCACACTGATTTTAGTGTGTCTTTCTCTTAATTTACTTTTAATAAAAAACCCAAGGCTAAGCATTTTTATTTATTAAAAATGCTTAGCCTTGGGTTTTTTATTAAGCTCAAGTTATTGAAATTTATCCTGTTTTTTCTTTAATGTGAAATTTCTTGAAGTTTGGTAATTAATACAAATAACAAGAGAATAAGCATTGTATTAAGAAATAAAACTGAGGTTTATTTATTAAAGTTAAATAAGGATAGATAGTAAAACAAAGGATTGTTATTACTTATTTTAAATAACTTATTAAATTTAGGAGTAATTCATATTATGAATAATATTTATAAAGTAGTTTGGAGTGCGGTGACGAATTCTCTCGTTGTCGTGTCTGAGCTTGCTCGCAGTAAAGGTAAGTCGGCCTCTACGGTTTCGGATGTTAAAGACACTTCTAATAGAACAGTGGCAATCACTATTGCTGCAGTCACTGCCGCCCTTCAAATTGCTGCTGTTGGTACGGTTACTGTCGGTTTGTTTGCTCCGATGGAAGCAAAAGCCGTTATTTCAATTGGTAAAATTAATAATAATGGAACTGTTAGTAACCAAACTGTCGCTTCTTCAACTAAAGATGGGGAAACTTACCCATATAATTATTATAATCCGGGTAGTAAATCTTATGAAAATGCATCTACGAATACCCCTAAAGGAACAGGAGATAATTATACTACTTTATCCTCTACAGGTATTGCCATCGGTTTAAATACTAGTGCAACGTCATTATGGAATAATTATTCAAACGGTATTGCTATCGGTGCTTATTCAAAAGCAACCGGAGGTTTAGCAATTGCGATCGGTGCATATTCTCGAGCTGAGAATATAGGATCTGTTGCTTTAGGTACTGCTTCAAGATCAGCAGGTTTTAACTCTTTTGCGGTAATGCGTCAATCTGCTGCAATTGGTGACTATTCAACAGCAATAGGTTCAACGGCATGGTCTGATGGTCGTTCAAGTGTGGCAATAGGTTCTTCTGCAACGGCAAAAGGTAAACAATCGTTTGCGATTGGTGCGGCGGATCATGTGACATTAGATACAAATGATAAGAATAGTGAAGTAAAACGAACTAAATATGACGGGATGAATAATACTCAATCAAATGGAGATCGTTCATTTGCTATTGGTACTTCAGCGAAAACCAATGGTAATGATTCATTTGCATTAGGTTCAAATTCAACTACCGGTGTTTACGATACTACTTATGATAGTTATTTAAGCGCTAATGTGCTTTCTGCGAATAAGAGTAAAAGTGCGGACAGAGCATTTTCTTTTGGTACTAATAGCCGTGCATTAGGTAAAGATTCTTTTGTATTAGGGACAAGTGCGGCAGCAAAGGAAGATAACGCTTTTGCATTAGGTACAAATGCGACGGCAAACTCAAATTCATCTGTAGCATTTGGTTTTAACGCTGCTTCTACAGGTAATAGTTCAATTGCCTTTGGTGTAACGGCGAAAACTAACGGTGAAAAATCAATTGCATTAGGTACATCAGCAAATACTACTGGGGAAAAAGCAGTAGCGATTGGTAGTGATTCAAAAGCCCTCTCAGCTAGTACGGTTGCAATAGGTACTAATAGTAAGGCGGATAAATTCGGTAGTATGTCAATCGGTGAAAACGCCAATTCTACAGCTAAGAATGCTGTTACCATAGGTATGAATTCAAGTGTGATAGGTGAAAATGCTACGGCTATAGGTACGGAAGCTAATGTTACCATGGCTAATGGTACCGCAATTGGTCGTTCAGCACTATCCAGTCAGAAAAATGCGCTTGCGGTGGGCTATAAGGCGATAGCAAAAGGTGAAGATTCTAGTGCCATAGGTACAGAAGCGCTTGCTTCAGCAACAAATTCAACGGCTATAGGCTCCAGTTCTAATGCAAATGAAAGTTATTCAGCTGCACTTGGTGCTAATGCTAATGCGACTAAACAATATTCGGTTGCTCTTGGTGCAAATTCGGCAACGAATTCTAACGCTACGTCTGAAAACTCGGCTACGGTTAACAATATTACGTATTCAGGCTTTGAAGGTCAGGTAAATGATGATGGTTATCAGGTATCGGTCGGTTCAAGCACGATTAAAAGACAGATAAAAAATGTTGCCGCAGGTAATATTTCTGCAAAATCAACGGATGCTATTAATGGTTCTCAATTATATGTGACGAATCAGGTTATTGGTAATTTGGCTCATTCGATTAAAGATAACTTTGGTGGTAATGCAAAAGTTAATACCAACGGTACGATTACTTATACTAATGTAGGTGGAACGGGAAAGGATACGATTAATGATGCAATTGCAGCAGTAAAAGAAATCGTCATCGCAGGTACAAATACCAATGTAACTTCATCAACAGATGCAAACGGTTCAACGACTTATACGGTAAATGCTTGGAATACAACATTAACAGCCGGCTCTAAAGAGGTAAATGTTACTTCACAAGAAAATGCTACGAGTAGAGTTTTATCCTATACGGTAGATCTTTCTGACTCTGCAAAAAATAATATAACAACGGCAAATAACACAGCGAATACAGCAATTACAGAAGTGAAAAAAGGTTGGAATCTTACCACGAAAGCAAATGGCGGCAGTGTAACTAATAGTTCCATAAAGAAAGTAAATATGGGCGAATTAGTTACATTTAACGCAGGTAAGAATATTAACCTAACGCAAGATGGTGCGAATATTACGATTGCAACCAGCGACAAGCCGACATTTGAAACCGTAACCACGCAGAATTTTACTGTAAAAAGTGGTGGTAAAATTGATATGGGGAACAATATTGTCTCTAATGTTGCTACACCGAAATCAGACAATGATGCGACAAATAAGAAATATGTTGATGACGGACGAACTCAAGTTAAATCATCAGACGGTTCTGTAACTATTACCAATTCAACTGATAATGGCGCTAAAGTTTATGACTTAAAAGTGGCGAAAGTAAACGCAAATATTAGCTATACAGGTGATACCGGAAACGGCACGAGTGAATTAGGTAAGCCAATTAAATTTGCAGGTACACAAGATGAAATTGTTACCGAGGCAAAAGATGGTGAAGTGACGTTTAAGTTAGCTGATAAAGTTAAAGATAATATTAGCAACAATACAAATAATATCACTAACAATACCAATAACATTACTAACATTACAAATACCATTGCCAAAGGTTTCGGATTACAAGCCCAAGATAATAATGTGGTTAATAAGAAGTTAGGTGAAAATGCTTCTTTAGTCGGAGGTAATAGCAATATTAATACAACCGTTAAAGACGGCAAGATCGCAATTAACTTAAACAATACGTTAAATTTAACTAACGATGGATCCGTAAAAATAGATAATACGACCGTTAATAAAGATGGTTTAACTATTACTGGTGGTCCGTCAGTAACTAAAAACGGTATTGATGCAGGCGGTAAGAAAATCACTAATGTTTCAAATGGTACGAATTCAAGTGATGCGGTGAATTTCTCACAATTAAATGCTACCAACAATAATATTACCAACTTAAATAACTCGGTAAATAATATTAATGCCACCGTAAATAAAGGTTGGAATATCAACACCACAGCAAGCACAGGTGGTAATGTTTCCGGCAGTACAGACCATAAAATCAAAATGGGCGATACGGTCACTATTGATGCTGGTAATAATATTAATATTACCCAAAGCAATGGCAATATCAGTATTGCGACTTCAGATACTCCGACCTTTAGCAACGTTACCGTAGGTAAAAATGGTAAAGACGGCAATATCGCCATAAATGGAAAAGGTGGAAAATCAGCGAATATCACTGTTTCAGATGGTAAAACGACGGTAAACTCATCTGATAAAGGTCAAAATATTACACGTATTGTTTACAATACAACCAATACAGATGGTACTGTAACAACCCGTGAAGTTGCGACACTGGATGATGGCCTTAAATTCAAAGGCGACGCAGGCGGAGAGATTACGAAAAAACTTGGCGAAACCTTAAATATTTTTGGGGGAATAACAACGGAAAATAAGCTAACGGACAACAACATCGGTGTAATTGGTAATGCGAATGGCACAATGACCATCAAGTTAAACAAAGACTTGAACCTCACTGAAAATGGCAGTGTGAATCTTGGTGATACCGTGTTGAACAGCACAGGCTTAACGATTACCAACGGTCCAAAAGTGACGAAAGATGGTATCGATGCCGGTGATAAGAAAATCACCAATGTAACTAACGGTACGGTCGATGCGAATAGTAAAGATGCGGTGAATGGTAGCCAGCTTTACGCTACTAACCAAAACGTCACCAATATCACTAACGAAGTAGGTAAAGGCTGGAATCTCACCACGAGCAAATCAGGTTCGGGTAATGCAGTAAACAGCACGCTTCACAACGTAAAAATGGGTGAAACGGTAACCCTTGATGCGGGTAACAATATCAATATCACGCAAACCAACGGCACGATCAGTATCTCAACCTCTGACACCCCGACTTTTGCCAATATCACAGTGAAAGATGGCAAAGACGGTAAAGACGGCGCGTCAGTCGTCATCAACGGTAAAGACGGCTCCATCGGCTTAACCGGACCTAAAGGTGCGGATGGCTCAAATGGTACATCAGCGACAATCCAAGTTGTGAACGGTACGAAAGGGTTAGATGGCAATGACGGTGTAAATGGCGAAAGCAAAACACGTATTGAATACGTTAAACCGGACGGCAATAAAGAGGAAATTGCAACCTTAAAAGACGGTTTAGTGTTCAAAGGTGATAATGACACGAAAATTAACCGCACTTTAAACAGCCGATTAGATATTGTTGGTGGTGCGAAGGAAGCAAATCTAACCGCGAATAATATCGGGGTGATAGGCCATGCTAACGGCACAATGGAAGTGAAGTTAAACAAAGACTTGAACTTAACCGACAAAGGTAGCATTAGCATTGGCAACACAACCTTAAATAATGAGGGTTTAACCATTAACGGTGGACCGAATATTACACAAGGTGGTATTGATGCGGGTAATAAGAAAATTACCAATGTTGCCGACGGCAATGTTAGCAAAGATAGTAAAGATGCCATCAACGGCGGACAGTTATATTCTGTGATTGCCAACACCGGCTTTAATCTTGCGAGCAAAGCGGTAGAAAATACTACCGGCACGGTGAGTGAAACTACTGGGTTAGATGAAGCGGGTAAACGTATTCTGACTAATGAAACCTTTAATTTAGACGCAGGCAATAATATCGTCATCAAACAAATCAAAGACGGTTATGAAGTTGCTACTGCAGAAAACGTGACCTTCACCAACATTACGGTAGGAAAAGATGGTAAAGACGGCACGATCGGCGTGAATGGTAAAGATGGCACAGGTGTCGTGTTAAACGGTAAAGACGGTGTAATCGGTATCAACGGTAAAGACGGCGTGTCAGCGAATATTACTGTAGCTAACGGTTCTGGTACGCTAGATGCGGATGACAAAGGTGGCAAAGGTATTACCCGTATTGTTTACAACACCACTAATGAAGACGGTTCGGTAACAACACGCGAAGTCGCAACCAAAGATGACGGCTTGGTATTCCAAGGTGATAACGGCGACGTGATTAAGAAAAAATTAGGTCAAACCTTAAATATCACCGGTGGCGTAACGGAAGAAAACAAATTAACGGATAATAATATTGGTGTTGTTAGCAAAGATGGCAATTTAACCGTTAAATTGAATAAAGATCTGAACTTAACCAAAGACGGCAGCGTTACGATTGGCGATGTCAACTTAAGCAATGGCGGTTTAAGCATTAACGGTGGGCCGAGCATTAATAAAGACGGTATCGATGCAGGTGATAAGAAAATCACCAATGTAACTAACGGTACGGTCGATGCGAATAGTAAAGATGCGGTGAATGGTAGCCAGCTTTACGCTACTAACCAAAACGTCACCAATATCACTAACGAAGTGGGTAAAGGCTGGAATCTCACCACGAGCAAATCAGGTTCGGGTAATGCAGTAAACAGCACGCTTCACAACGTAAAAATGGGTGAAACGGTAACCCTTGATGCGGGTAACAATATCAATATCACGCAAACCAACGGCACGATCAGTATTTCAACATCAGATACGCCGACCTTCTCCAATATTACGGTGAAAGACGGTAAAGACGGTACATCGGTTGTTATCAATGGTAAAGACGGCACTATCGGTGCAAATGGCAAAGATGGTACGGGTGTCGTGTTAAACGGTAAAGACGGAACAATTGGCATCAACGGTAAAAACGGCGTTAACGCCACTTTAACGGTAGCGGAAGGTCAAACCACGGTTAATCCGAAAGACAAAGGTCAAAACATTACCCGTATTGTGTACAACACCACAGATAAAGATGGTAATACAGTAACCCGTGAAGTAGCAACCCTAGATGACGGCTTGAAGTTTAAAGGCGATAACGACACCGTTATCAACCGCACTTTAGGTAGCCAGTTAAACATCACGGGTGGAGCAGATACGGCTAATTTAACGGATAACAACATCGGCGTAGTGGGTAATGCTAACGGTGATTTAGTCTTGAAGTTAAATAAAAACCTCAATCTCACCAAAGACGGTAGCGTTGTGATTGGTAACAGCACCTTAAATGACGGTGGTTTAACTATCAACGGTGGACCAAGCATTAAGATCGATGGTATTAATGCCGGTGATAAGAAAATCACCAACGTAGCTGCAGGTGATATCAGTAAAGATAGCAAAGATGCGGTAAACGGCGGACAGTTATATTCTGTGATAGCAGATACCGGATTTAATCTTGCGAGCAAACAAGTTACCGGCACAAATGGTGTAAGCAGTGTAGATGCGAATCTTGCGGATGCAGATAAACGTGTTGTCACCAACGAAACCTTTAACTTAGACGCAGGCAATAATATCGTCATCAAACAAATCAAAGACGGTTATGAAGTTGCTACTGCAGAAAACGTGACCTTCACCAACATTACGGTAGGAAAAGATGGTAAAGACGGCACAATCGGTGTGAACGGTAAAGATGGTGCATCAGTAGTACTTAACGGTAAAGACGGTTCAATCGGTTTAACCGGACCGAAAGGTCAAGATGGTAAAGACGGTGCATCAGCTAATATCACGGTGGCTAACGGTACCGGTACTCTTGATGAAAACGGTAAAGGTGGCGACGGCATTACCCGTATCGTTTACAACACTACCAATGCAGACGGTTCAGTAACAACACGCGAAGTCGCAACCAAAGATGACGGCTTGGTATTCCAAGGTGATAACGGCGACGTGATTAAGAAAAAATTAGGTCAAACCTTAAATATCACCGGTGGTGTAACGGAAGAAAACAAATTAACGGATAATAATATTGGTGTTGTTAGCAAAGACGGCAATTTAACCGTTAAATTAAGCAAAGATCTGAACTTAACCGATAAAGGCACCATTACGATTGGTGATGTTAACTTAAGCAATGGCGGTTTAACCATCAACGGCGGACCGAGCATTAATAAAGACGGCATCAATGCGGGTGATAAGAAAATCACGAATGTTGCGGATGGTAATGTTTCTAATGGCAGCAAAGAGGCGATTAACGGCGGACAGCTTTACACAGCGATCACAAATAGCGGCTTTAACTTAACCACGAAAGCGGTAGCGGGTAGCAACGGGGAGGAGAGTGAAGATGCTAACTTGAGCGATGACGACAAACGTATTGCGAACAACGAAACCTTTACGTTAGATGCGGGTAACAACCTCGTTATCAAACAAATTGCCAACGGTTATGAAATTGCGACTTCAAATAACGTTACAATCGGTAAAAACGGTAAAGACGGTGTTGACGGCACAATCGGGGTGAACGGTAAAGACGGGGCATCAGTAGTACTTAACGGTAAAGACGGTTCAATCGGATTAACCGGACCGAAAGGCGCAGACGGTAAAGACGGTGCATCAGCTAATATCACGGTGGCTAACGGTACCGGTACTCTTGATGAAAACAGTAAGGGCGGCGACGGCATTGAACGTATTGTTTACAATACAACCAATAAAGACGGTTCAGTGACAACCCGTGAAATCGCAACCAAAGATGACGGCTTGGTATTCCAAGGTGATAACGGTAAAGCCATTAAGAAAAAACTCGGTGAAACCTTAAATATCACCGGCGGTGTAACGGAAGAAAGCAAATTAACGGATAACAATATTGGCATCATTAATAAAGATGGCAACTTAACCGTTAAATTAAGCAAAGATCTGAACTTAACCGATAAAGGCACCATTACGATTGGTGATGTTAACTTAAGCAATGGCGGTTTAACCATCAACGGCGGACCGAGCATTAATAAAGACGGCATCAATGCGGGTGATAAGAAAATCACGAATGTTGCGGATGGTAATGTTTCTAATGGCAGCAAAGAGGCGATTAACGGCGGGCAGCTTTACACAGCGATCACAAATAGCGGCTTTAACTTAACCACGAAAGCGGTAGCGGATAGCAACGGTCAAGTGAGTGCAGATGGCTTAAGTGATGATGACAAACGCATTGCCACGAATGAAACCTTTACGTTAGATGCGGGTAACAACCTCGTTATCAAACAAATCGCCAACGGTTATGAGATTGCAACCGGCAACAACATTACCGTAGGTGCGGCAGGTAAAGACGGTAAACCGGGTGTTGATGGTACAATCGGCGTGAACGGTAAAGACGGCGCATCAGTTGTTATCAACGGTAAAGACGGTTCAATCGGCTTAACCGGACCGAAAGGTCAAGATGGTAAAGACGGTGCTTCTGCAACGTTACAGGTTGTCAACGGCACGAAAGGTTTAGACGGCAATGACGGTAAAGATGGCGAAAGCAAAACCCGTATTGAGTATGTGAAACCGGATGGCACCAAAGAAGAAGTCGCAACGTTAAAAGACGGTTTAGTGTTCAAAGGTGATAATGACACGAAAATCAACCGCACTTTAAACAGCCAATTAGAGATTGTTGGCGGTGCGAAGGAAGCGGATTTAACGGACAACAACATTGGTGTGATTGGTGATGCGAATGGCACGATGACTATCAAGTTAAACAAAGACTTGAATCTCACTGATAAAGGCAGTGTAAATCTTGGTGGCACTGTATTAAACAGCACAGGCCTAACTATCACGAATGGACCATCAATCACCAAAGACGGCATTAACGCAGGTGATAAGAAAGTTACCAACGTGACAGAAGGTACTTTAGCTGAGGATAGTAAAGATGCGGTGAATGGAAGCCAGTTATATGCGACTAATCAGAACATCACCAACGTAACCAATGATGTCGCGAAAGGTTGGAACATTACCACCAGCGGTAATGCAAACGGCACAAGCTTACACAACGTGAGAATGGGCGATACGGTAACCCTTGATGCGGGTAATAATATCAATATCACCCAAACCAACGGCACAATCAGTATCTCTACTTCCGATACGCCGAACTTTGCTAATGTAACCGTTGGTAAAGACGGACAAAACGGTATTGACGGCACGATTGGGGTGAACGGTAAAGACGGGGCATCAGTAGTACTTAACGGTAAAGACGGTTCAATCGGTTTAACCGGACCGAAAGGTGCAGATGGTAAATCAGCCTCGGCGAATATCACGGTGGCTAACGGTACCGGTACTCTTGATGAAAACGGTAAAGGCGGTGATGGCATTGAACGTATTGTTTACAATACAACTAATAAAGACGGTTCAGTGACAACCCGTGAAATCGCAACCAAAGATGACGGCTTGGTATTCAAAGGTGATAACGGTAAAGCCATTAAGAAAAAACTCGGTGAAACCTTAAATATCACCGGTGGCGTAACTGAAGCCGATAAGTTAACGGATAACAATATCGGCGTGGTTAACAAAGACGGCAATTTAACCGTTAAATTAAGCAAAGATCTGAACTTAACCGATAAAGGTAGCGTGACGATTGGCAACGTGAGCATCAGTAGCGGCGGTATCGATTTAGGTAATACCACCATTACGAATTTGAACGGTAACTTAGATAAAGTGGATAACACCACAACCTCTAACCCTGATCAAACAGGTAATAAATATGAAAATATTACCAATAATGCTGCAACCGTTGGTGATGTGTTAAATGCGGGTTGGAACTTGCAAGCAAATGGTAATGCCGTTGATTTTGTGACTCACGGTAATACGGTGAACTTTAACAATGGCACGGGTGTCGCGGTGAATGCGGTTTATAACGCAACAACCGGTGCGACAAATATTACCTTTAACACAACCAACAGTTACATTGATGAAAACGGTGCGTTAACCAATACACCAAGCAACAAAGTGAAATTCATCGGTGCGAATAACTCAGCCCCGGTGTTAATTACCAATGTTGATAGCGGTGTGTTACCACAAGGTACATCATTGCCGACGAATGTTACCTTCAACGAATACTTGAATAACTTGACAGGTGATGCTTTAAATAATGTGGTGAATGCAGGCGATTTGAAAAATGCAACCCAAAACATCACGAAAGATACGCTAAGTGCGGTCGGATTTAACCTTAAATCTGCGATCGTTGCCGGTTCTAATGGTGCGGTTTCCGAACAAGACGGCTTAACCGAAGCGGATAAACGGCTAACCAACAATGAAACCTTCAATTTGAATGCGGGTAATAACATCGTGATCAAACAGATTGCGAACGGTTATGAAGTTGCGACAAGTAATAACATTACAGTTGGTGCGGCAGGTAAAGATGGCAAAGATGGAGTTGACGGTACTATCGGCGTAAACGGCAAAGACGGTTCGGCTGTCGTGATCAACGGCAAGGACGGCTCCATCGGCTTAACCGGAGCGAAAGGTGCAGACGGAAAAGATGGCGCGTCAGCAACTATTAAAGTCGTGAACGGCACGAAAGGTTTAGACGGCAATGACGGTAAAGATGGCGAAAGCAAAACCCGTATTGAATACGTCAAACCAAATGGTGATAAAGAAGAAATCGCAACTTTAAAAGATGGCTTGCAGTTCAAAGGTGATAACGATCAAGTTATTAACCGCACTTTAAACAGCCAATTAAATATTGTCGGCGGAGCGCAAGAAGCGAACTTAACGGCGAACAATATCGGCGTTATCGGACATGCTAACGGCACAATGGAAGTGAAGTTAAATAAAGACTTGAACTTGACCAAAGACGGTAGCATTACCCTAGGTAATACAACGTTGAAAGACGGCAACTTCACAATGGGTAACGTGACGATTAACAACGACGGCTTAACCATTAAAGACGGCCCGTCAATTACCAATAAAGGCATTGATGCGGGCAATAAAGCGATCACCAATGTTGCTAACGGTACGAATGCAACGGATGCGGTTAATTTATCTCAATTAAATGCATCAACCGCTGCGGCTAAGACTGAAGTTCAACAAGGTAAAAACGTTGTTGTAACAAATACAACTGCAGCAGATGGCCATACCATTTATACCGTGAACGCAGAGAAATCCGTTGTTACCGGCTCTAATGCAGTCAATGTAACCACAACCGTTGATAAAGCAAACTTTACAACTTCTTACAATATCGATCTTTCTGACGAAATGAAAAAACAAATCGCGAAAGAAGAATCGGTTACGGCAGGAGATAGCAACATTAAAGTGGTGGCTAACGGAACGAATAGATCCGGCGGTAAAAACTTTGATGTAAGTTTGAACAAAGACTTGAACTTAACCAAAGACGGTAGCGTAACCATTGGCGGCACAAGCTTGACGGACGGCAATGTAACTGTTGGTAATACCACATTGAATAATGACGGATTAGCGATTAAAAACGGCCCGTCTATTACAAATGAAGGTATTAATGCCGGTAATAAGAAAGTCACCAATGTCGCTGACGGTGATATTAGTCCGAATAGCAAAGACGCAATCAACGGTAGTCAGCTCTATACCTCGATCGCCAATAGCGGCTTTAACCTTGCGACCAACGGCGAAGTTATCGGCACGAATAAACGTATCAATAACAATGAAACCTTTACCTTAAATCAAGGCAAAAATATCGTTGTGAAACAAATTGATAACGGTTATGAAGTGTCAACCGCCAACAACTTTATTATCGGCGAAAAAGGCGAGCCGGGCAAAGACGGTGTTGACGGTACGATTGGAGTCAACGGTAAAGACGGCTCCTCTGTCGTGATTAACGGTAAAGACGGTTCAATCGGCTTAACCGGACCGAAAGGCGCAGATGGTAAGAACGCCACAGCCACAATTCGCGTTATTGACGGCCAAAAAGGCTTAGACGGTAATGATGGAAAAGACGGTGAAAGCAAAACCCGAATTGAGTACACGAAACAAGATGGCAGTAAGGAACAGGTTGCAACCTTAAATGACGGTTTAGAGTTTATGGGCGATTCCGGTACGGTCTCTAAACAGAAACTCAATTCACGAGTCAATGTTGTCGGTGGACAGGCTGATGAATCTAAACTCTCTTCGGCGGCGAATATCGGTGTCGTTTCTGATGGTAAAGGTAAATTAACCGTGAAATTGGCGAAAGATATTGATCTTGGAAAAGAGGGTAGCGTAGCTATCGGCAATACCACCGTCAATAATAACGGGTTAGTGATTAAAGGTAGCGATCCGAAAGGCACGGATACCGTAAGCGTTACCGATAAAGGCATCAGTGCGGGCAATAAAGTGATTAGCAATGTTGCACCGGGTGTGAAACCGACCGATGCGGTTAACAAAGGGCAGCTCGACCAAGTACGAGGAGATATCTATAATGTCAATAATCGCGTTGATAACTTAGATAAACGTGTACGCGGTATCGGTGCGAACGCTGCAGCAGCCTCTTCCTTACCTCAGGTTTATATGCCGGGTAAATCGATGGTTGCGGCGGCAGCCGGCGGATATAGCGGTGCATCTGCTATTGCGGTGGGTTACTCAAGAGCCAGCGATAACGGTAAGGTTATTCTGAAATTAACCGGTACGGCTAACTCCGCAGGACATTACTCCGGTGGTGTAGGTGTAGGTTATCAGTGGTAATCTTTAAGTAAATGAAAAATGCAACCCTCAGCGGTTGCATTTTTTTTCGGTATTATGTAGCAGTTGCACAAATCACCGTAATGAAATTTATTGATAAAAAGGTGCGTTACGCCTACGGCTAACGCCCCCTACGTTCCAAAATAAATTCCGGATAGAAATTCTTTTTATGCAACTGCTGCATAATACCGTAAACGAAATTGTTTTATGTTGTGGTAAATATCGTTGATTTATCTCCATTGTCGGTAATAACCTCGGGCAGGCATAGAGCCTGCCCCTTTGATTGTCATCCGTAGTCAGCCCGATTGTCTGTTTAAAATCATGTTATTGTGCTATCTCTTCGGCATAAAAAGCGAGCATCAATTGGAAAGAAATCGAGGTGAATGTGGCTTACCGCCGGTTTTTGGGATGTCGTTAACCGAAAAAGTGATTGATGCCAGCACCTTAAATCAAAACTGCCTTCGCCGTTTTAACGGGACGGACGTATTTGAACACATTTTCACGAAGATTGTTTGGCAGGCGACAGAGAAAGGTTTAGTAGGAGGAAAACACCTTTTCACCGAGTACTCACTTGAAAGCGAACTCCAATAAAAAAATACAATGAGAAGCAAGAAGTGCGTATCAGCCAATATTTTAAATAGGCTGAATGAAGATGTGGCAAAAGTGCGGTCGTTTTTTCTGATGTTTTTTTATACAAAAAGAAAAATGACCGCACTTTTTATTGCTAACTAAAAACCACCTTCAATGAAGGTTGTTATCGGTTTAAAAGGCTTTACCTGAATAAAGAGACTCATAGAAAATCCTTGTGGAAGTTATCCCCATAACGAACATAAGGAAAAATCACTATGAGTCGATTTAAGAAATCATCGCACGTTATTTGGCATTGTCAATATCATTTAATCTGGACACCGAAATGTCGATTTAGGATTTTAAAAGGCAATGTAGGAAAAGAAGTCTATGTTCAGCTAAGAATTTTATGCGAACAGCTGGAAATAGAAATCGTAGAATTGAACGTCCAAGTAGATCACGTACATTTACTTTAGTGCAAAAAATAGGCATAGTAGACAAAATGGTTGATAAAAACACCATTATGTAGTTTTTTCCAACATTGAAACTCTTTTTTGAATCGGTGGGCAAAAATTTGCCCCTATGAAATCGTTATTTAACAATATTTGTGTAACTGCTACATAATAATGTAGAAATCTATATTTGAATTTCGGCATTTAAAATACAGACCATTTTTACTTTGTTTCTATTTCGTCCAGAACCGTTCCTTTTGCTGCATTTAGATATTGTATCATTGACCAAACCGTTAAAATGACGGCGATATAAAGTAAGACAATGGCGAGAATTTCCATATAAATATTATACCGCCATAATAACCCGCCAAGTGCGAGCATTTGTGAGGTCGTTTTTACTTTACCTAACCAAGAAACTGCCACTTTATTGCGTTCGCCTAATTCGGCCATCCATTCGCGTAACGCCGAAATAATAATTTCACGAGAGATCATAATTATTGCCGGAATAGTAACCCAAAAAGTATGTTGATATTCCACAATTAACACTAAAGCGGCAACAACCATTACTTTATCTGCAACAGGATCTAAAAATGCGCCAAAACGTGTGGTTTGTTTCCATTTTCTTGCAAGATAGCCATCAAGCCAATCTGTTACTCCGGCAATAAAGAAAATAAGCGTTGCAATAAAGGGGGCGGATTCGATTGGTAAGTAAAATGCGATGACAAAAAAAGGAATCAAAATTACTCGGAAAATAGTAAGAAAAGTAGGGACATTAAATCTCATAGAAAATTAACCGCACTTTGGCTAAACGTGCGTTTATTCTAAAGGATCTTGATTTATAAAAAAAGCCACATAGTGTGGCTTCTTGTAAAGATTTTTAAAGATTAAAGTTTATCTGCATTTTGTTTTAGGTATTTTGCAACACCTTCAGGGTTATCTTTCATCCCTTCTTTACCTTTTTCCCATTGAGCAGGGCAAACATCGCCATGCTCTTCATGGAATTGTAATGCGTCAACCATACGTAGCATTTCGTCAATATTACGACCTAGCGGAAGATCGTTCACTACTTGATGACGTACAATCCCGTTTTTATCAATTAAGAACGATGCACGTAGTGCCACGCCTTCTTCAGGATGTTCGATACCATATGCTTGTGCGATTTCGTGTTTCACATCGGCAGCTAATGCGTATTTAACCTGACCGATACCGCCGTTTTCAATTGGGGTATTACGCCATGCGTTGTGAGTGAATTGAGAATCAATAGACACGCCGACGATTTCAACACCACGTTTTTTAAATTCTTCATAACGGTGATCAAAGGCGATTAATTCGGAAGGGCATACGAAAGTGAAGTCTAACGGATAGAAGAAAATTACAGCTGCTTTACCTTCAATATGTTTTTTGAAGTTAAAATTATCAACGATTTCACCATTGCCTAAAACGGCAGATGAAGTAAAATCCGGAGCTTGACGAGTTACTAATACCATAGTCATAATCCTCTATAAGGTTAATAAAATTTTGATAATATGAAATGCCGGAATATTTTAAAATATTTGACCGCACTTTTACAGCTGTTTTTCTCTGTTCCATTGATCCACATTTTTCAGTAATAGGTGAAATATATGTTAAGAAATCACACATTATCTACCACACTTGTTCATTCCGGACGCAATAAGCGCTTTTCTCAAGGCTCGGTGAATCCGGTGATTCAACGCGCTTCATCGCTTGTGTTTGATACGATAGAAGATAAAAAATTTTGCACAAAAAATCGTTATAAGGGCGAGTTATTTTATGGCCGTCGTGGTACTTTGACGCATTTTGCTCTGCAAGAGCTTATGTGTGAGGTGGAAGGGGGAGCAGGTTGTTATCTTTACCCTTGCGGTGCTGCTGCAGTAACAAATACGATTTTATCTTTCGTCAAAACAGGGGATCATATTTTGATGAGCGGTGCTGCATATGAACCGACACAAGATTTCTGCAACATTATTTTGAAAAAAATGCAGATTGAGACGACTTATTATGATCCTCTCGATGGAGCAAATATTGCTAATCTGATGCAACCAAATACGAAAGTGTTGTTTTTAGAATCACCGAGTTCCATCACAATGGAAGTGCCCGATATTCCTGCCATAGTAAAGGCGGTTCGCGCAGTAAATCCTGAAATTGTTATTATGATCGATAATACTTGGGGAGCAGGCGTATTGTTCAAAGCATTAGAACAGGGGATTGATATTTCCATTCAAGCGGGAACAAAATATTTAGTGGGACATTCAGATGTAATGATCGGAACTGCCGTCGCAAACGACCGCACTTGGGCTCAATTACGTGAACATTCCTATCTAATGGGACAAATGGTGGATGCTGATTCGGCATATACTACGGCTCGTGGGATTCGTACCTTAGCGGTTCGCTTAAAACAGCACCATGAAAATGCGTTGAAAGTGGCTAACTGGTTGAAAAATCACCCCCGAGTGAAAGCCGTTTATCATCCGGCGTTACCAAGCTGTCCTGGGCATGAATTTTTTCAACGTGATTTTAGCGGTGCAAGCGGATTATTTTCCTTTGAATTGACTTGCCGTTTAACGGACGAACAAGTCGCACAATTTATGGATCATTTTAAGCTATTTACGATGGCATATTCATGGGGTGGTTTTGAATCTTTAATTTTGTGTAATCAACCGGAAGAAATTGCAAAAATCCGACCGAATATTAAACGCAAAATAACCGGCTCACTGATTCGCGTCCACATTGGTTTTGAAGATCCGGAAGAATTAATCGCCGATCTGAAAAGCGGTTTTGAACGAATTATCTAACTGATTTTCTATTTGTTTAAAGAGCTGTCGGACTGCGCTTATTTACTCATTCTTTGAGTTGATTTATCATAACTTACATTTTTTAGACAAAGAGATAACAATGAAACATATTCATATTTTAGGCATTTGCGGCACATTTATGGGTGGTGTGGCAATGATTGCCAAACAAATGGGTTATAAGGTGACAGGTTCGGATACAAACATTTATCCGCCGATGAGTACATTTTTACAAGAGCAGGGGATTGAGATTATTCCCGATTATGATGTTGAACAACTCCGGCCCGCACCGGATACGGTGATCATCGGCAATGCGATGAAACGTGGTAATCCTTGCGTGGAATATGTTTTAGAAAATCAATTGCCTTATACCTCCGGTCCGCAATGGTTACATGATCATTTATTGAGAAATCGTTGGGTACTCGCAGTTTCCGGCACTCATGGTAAAACCACTACAACCGGTATGCTTACTTGGATTTTGGAGCAAAACGGTTTAAAACCCGGTTTTTTAATTGGTGGTATTGCCGGAAATTTCGGTACTTCCGCCCGTTTAGGTGAGAGTGATTTTTTTGTTATTGAGGCGGATGAATACGATACCGCATTTTTTGATAAGCGTTCTAAATTTGTGCATTACAACCCTAAAACGTTGATTATCAATAATATTAGTTTTGATCACGCAGATATTTTTGATGATTTGAAAGCGATTCAACGCCAATTCCATCATATGATCCGGACGATTCCTGCAAGCGGGCGCATTCTTTCTTTTGCCGATGAACAAAGTGCGAAAGAAACGTTAAAAATGGGTTGTTGGTCTGAGCAACAATTTATCGGAAAAGATAAAGAATGGTTTGCAGAGAGAATGACAACCGATGCTTCCCATTTTTCGGTATTTCATTTAGGAAAAAAAGTGGCGGAAGTGAAATGGGAGCTTGTGGGAGAGCATAATATGCACAATGCCCTTATGGCAATTGCGGCGGCTTATCATATCGGCATATCTGTTGAAGATGCTTGCAAGGCACTCGGCTCTTTTATTAATGCCAAACGCCGTTTAGAAGTGAGAGGCGAAGTAAATGGCGTAACGGTGTATGATGACTTCGCCCATCATCCGGAGGCGATTTTAGCGACTTTAACAGCATTAAGAGATAAAGTCGGTGGTGGTGTTCGTATTCTTGCTGTCCTTGAACCCCGTTCAAATACTATGAAAATGGGTGTGCATAAAGATGAAATTGCACCGGCGTTAGGCAGAGCTGATATCGTATTTATGCTTCAGCCTGATAATATCCCTTGGGAGGTGGCTGAAATTGCCGCACAATGTGTACAACCGGCTCACTGGAGTTCGAATATTGATAAGCTGGCGGATATGGTTGTTGCCGAAGCCCATCCGACGGATCATATTCTCGTCATGTCAAACGGTAGCTTTGGTGGCATTCATCAAAAGATTTTAGACAAACTGAAATAATTCCATTTTGAAGTGCGGTTAGAAAATAGATTTTTCTGACCGCACTTTTTTACTAAACGAAATATAAGGAGAAAAAATGGCGGATCCACATATTCAATCACCTATGGACATTTGGGATAACATCACTGTTGCTATTTATCGAACGGGCTTTTTAATTGCAGGTTTCAGTATTTTATTGCTTACTTGGTTTCCTAAACAGGCTGAAATTGCAACTTTAATCGCAGCGACTTGTTGCGCCTCTTCTTTACATATTTACCTGAAACGTTTTCGCTTAACCTTTCAATTTGCCACTTGGATCGGTTTACTTTGTTATATTTTAGGTTGGTATGAATTGGCACTCGGAGGGGCATTCGTTACATTGGGTGGGCTTTGTTTTAAAGAATATTTTTGTTTTCGTGTTCCGTTATTAAATTTGCAACCTATTTTTATCGCCCTGTTATGGTTTCTTTGGGTGTTTGAAGGGGGAACGTTAACACGTATTTTATCAATTGTGGTGGGGATATTGTTATTGGTTCTTGCCGTACAAAAATGGCGAATGCCATTGCATTTTGATATTGGAGATAAAACGAAATACCAAGTTTAATTTTACGGGTATAAAAAAGAGCGGTTAAATTTGATCTGACCGCTCCTTTTTGATTTACGCAATTAGTGTAGATAAGTAACAATTGCTGAGAATACTTTCAGCAGTGAGGCGTTAATTAAATCAATAAAGAATGCCCCTACCATTGGGACGATTAAGAATGCTTTATGAGAAGCTCCAAAACGACTTGTAACGGCTTGCATATTTGCAACCGCCGTGGGGGTTGCGCCTAAACCGAAACCACAATGTCCCGCACTTAACACAATCGCATCGTAGTCTTTCCCCATCACACGATAAGTGACAGAAACCGCAAAGAATGCCATAAAGGTAACTTGAATTGCCAAGATAACAAGTACATCAGCGGCAAGACCGGCTAACTCCCAAAGTTTCAATGACATTAAAGCAATCGCTAAGAAGATAGATAACCCTACGCTACCGAGTACATCAATGGCAGAATCCGCTACACGGAATTTAAAAAGGTGGGTTAATGTGTTGCGAATAATAACACCGGTGAACAAACACCAAACAAAGGTTGGTAGTTGTAATGCTGTCGCTTTTGTGATGCTATCCAAATATTGGCCGATCAATAAACAGAAAGACATCATTGCAATAGTTTCAATAATAGAACGGGCATTGACTTTGCGCTGATAGGTCGGATGTTCAAATGCTTCTTGTACATCATCCACCTCATCATTTTCAGGATTTTCTCCTTGTTTTTGGCGATTCAGTAGGAAACGTGCGACCGGGCCACCAATAATGCCACCAAATACTAAACCAAAGGTTGCACAAGCCATGGCGATTTCCGTAGCCGCCGGCAAGTTAAATTCCTTGATAAAGGTTTCCGCCCACGCAGCACCGGTGCCATGTCCACCGGTTAGTGTTACCGAACCTGCTAATAAGCCGTACGCCGGGTCAATGCCTAGAATTTGCGTGCCTGCAATGCCGATAACGTTCTGGCAGAAAATTAAGGCGGCGGCAACAAAAAGGAAAATAATTAATGGCTTACCGCCTTTAATTAAACGTGCGAAGTTTGCACTTAAACCGATTGATGAGAAAAAAACCAACATCATCGTTGTTTGTAAACTTTTCTCAAATGTGAATGACGTGCCATCTACCTGATGCCAAATGAAAAGGGCAATAGCGACAATAAAGCCGCCGACAACCGGTTCCGGAATATTAAAACTTTTGAGCACGCTGATACGTTTCACCAAAAAATAGCCTAATAATAAAACAAGGCTTGCAAGAGTCAGTGTTTGATAGGTATCAAAAACAATATTCACTAAATATTCTCCTATAGGTTGGTTTAGTTTAAGATTGGTTTAAGTTCTGTTCCGCGTCAATCACGACAATATCTACATTGCTGTGTAGACCACGAGGGAGCTGTGAACCTTTTCTCCCCCGTTCTGCGCGGAATCTTTGTAGATCCTCCGGTTTTAATGTGACTTTTCGTTTACCGGAATGAAATTCAAGACCGGCTTGATTTGAAATCAGCAATAATTTCACGAGCAACTCGCTGCGATCTTTTGCATTAGCAGCAGAAATACTCACGATCTTATTGCCTTTACCTTTTGATAATACCGGTAAATCTTGTACCGGGAAGATCAGCATTCTGCCGCTTGAAGTTAAGGCAACCAAAAGTGCGGTTGAATTTGACAGAATTTTAGGTTGCAGTACTTTAGCGTTCTCCGGTAATGAAATCAATGCTTTTCCCGTTTTATTACGAGCAATTAAATCCTCAAATTTGCAAATAAAGCCATAACCGGCATCCGATGACATCAATAGTGCTTGCTGTTCTCCTTCCATTATCACGTGTTCAATCGTTGCTCCCGCAGGTAGGGTTAGTTTACCGGTAAGCGGTTCGCCTTGGGAACGTGCAGAAGGCAAACTGAGCGGATCAACGGCATAACTGCGCCCCGTGCTATCAATAAAGACGACAGCTTGGTTGCTTTTACCGCAAGCGTGCGCACGGTAGCCATCACCGGCTTTATAGCTTAATGCTTTAGGATCAATATCATGCCCTTTAGCACAACGCACCCAACCCATTTCCGATAAAATCACGGTAACGGGTTCAGCCGGTGTCATTTCACTTTCAGAAATCGCTTTCGCTTCTTCACGCTCAATCAATTGAGACATCCGCGGACTGGCATATTTTTTAGCATCTTCTTGGATTTCTTTTTTGATGAGCGTATTTAAACGGCGTTCGGATCCTAAAATCGCTTCTAAATTTGACCGCTCTTTTTCCAGTTCCTCTTGCTCTGCACGAAGTTGATGTTCTTCTAATTTAGCTAAATGACGTAGGCGTAAATTTAAAATCGCATCGGCTTGTTCATCGCTTAAATTGAAGCGTGCCATTAATTCGCTTTTCGGCTCATCTTCATAGCGAATAATCTCAATCACTTCATCAATATTTAGAAAGGCTATCATTAAGCCTGCTAGAATATGCAATCGGGAAAGTACTTTATCCAAGCGATATTGCAAACGGCGGGTTACCGTGGTACGGCGGAAAATGAGCCATTCATTGAGAATTTGTAGCAAGCCTTTCACAGCAGGTTTGTGATCAAGCCCGATCATATTCATATTGACACGATAGCTTTTTTCTAAATCCGTTGTGGCGAATAAATGTGCCATTAAAGCATCGGTATCCACACGGTTAGAACGCGGTACAAGTACGATACGAATCGGATTTTCGTGATCCGCTTCATCACGAATATCTTCCACCATCGGAAGTTTTTTCGCCGTCATTTGATCGGCGATTTGTGCAATGATTTTTGATGGTGAAGATTGATGAGGCAAGGCTGAAATGACAATTTCACCGTCTTCTTTTTTCCAAGTGGCGCGCATTTTTATTGAACCGCGACCTTGTTCGTAAATTTTACGAATTTCGGCTTTCGGGGAAATAATCTCCGCTTCTGTAGGAAAATCAGGGCCTTGAACGACATTAAGCACATCATCAAGACTTGCTTTCGGATTATCCAATAACATTATAGCGGCATCGGCAATTTCATTAATATTGTGCGGCGGAATATCGGTTGCCATCCCTACCGCAATGCCTGTTGTTCCGTTCAGCAAAATATGGGGTAAACGGGCCGGCAAATATTGCGGTTCTTCTAATGTACCGTCAAAGTTAGGTTGATAATCTACCGTGCCTTGTCCAAGTTCACTTAGTAGAATTTCTGAGATCTTAGACAGGCGTGATTCCGTATAACGCATTGCGGCAAAGGATTTCGGATCATCCGGCGCGCCCCAGTTTCCTTGCCCGTCAACAAGCGGATAGCGATAGGAAAAGGGCTGGGCCATCAATACCATCGCTTCATAACAAGCCGAATCACCGTGCGGGTGAAATTTACCCAATACATCACCAACGGTGCGGGCGGATTTTTTATATTTCGCCGTCGCATTCAAGCCCAGTTCTGACATTGCGTAAACGATACGTCGTTGTACCGGCTTTAAACCATCGCCGATAAAGGGGAGGGCGCGATCCATAATGACGTACATAGAATAGTTGAGATAAGCACTTTCCGTGAAAGTGCGTAACGGCATTTGTTCAATGCCTTCATAGTTGATATTGGCTGCCATACTATTTTTAGTGTTAGATTAAATTCTATTTGTTTTAAATGATTTACATCAGAAAAAATTTGATAAAAAACAAAACTATTTTGGGGTTGCTCCGGTATTTCCATCCGTATGAGCAGGGCTTCTTATCATTTCCCTGTGCCCGTCAATTTCATATGGTACAGGCTGTGGTTTTGGCGGGTTGATTTCTTTAAAAGGTTCATCTTTTAGTTTACCGGAATAGATTTCCGGATTTTCTTTTCCCGTTACGATTAAATGTCCCATTGTTCCTTTATTGGCGGCTCGGAAAATTGAATGATCCATCAGAACATAAGTACCCGGCACGTCAATTTGTGTTTCAATAATAGTAGAACCTGCCGCAGGGATTAATGTCGTTTGAACGTTGTGATTGATTAATGTACCGCCTTCTACATAAACATTATGAAAAATTGTACCGATAATGTGAAACGAGGCGGCTAAATTAGGGCCTGCGTTACCGATAAATAATCTTATTTTTTCTCCGGTTTTGGCTTGTAAGGCGTTATCACCCATTAAGGAACCTACTTTGCCATTGTATAACACATAATCAGGGCGTTCATCTAATGCCTTTTGCATACTGAAAGGTTGTAACCCCGGCTCACCAAAATTTCCTCGCGTGTAAAATTCACTTTGCATAACGTAGTATTCATGATCAACTTTAGGTAATCCCTCTTTCGGTTCGACTAAAATTAAACCGTACATCCCTTTTGCCAGATGTACGGCGACAGGTTGGCTGCCGCAATGATAGATATAGAGACCGGAATGTAAGGCTTTAAATCGGAACGTGCTGGTGCGGCTCGGGGCGGTTTCATTTGCTATTGCGCCGCCCATTGGGGCTGAGGCGGCGTGGAAATCAATGCTGTGTGACATCATTGAACCGGCTGAGTTTGAAAGTTGAACTTCTACAATATCGCCCTCACGAACACGAATAAAAGGAGCCGGCACGCTACCGTTGAGCGTCCAAAATTTGAATCGTACCCCCTCCATCAGTTCCGTAATTTGCTCAAGTGCGGTCAATTTTACGATAATTTTTGCAGGGTAGTTACGGTCAATCGGTTTAGGAACCTGAGGGGCTAATGTTAATTCCGCTTCAATTTCAGGCAAATTGTCATCAATTGCTTTATTTGATGTTTGCGCATATGCATTAGGCACTGGGTTTAAGCCTGCACCTAGTGTGATTGCGGCGATATTTAACACGCCGGTTTTGAGAAAATCACGTCGTTGTTCATTCATTTTATACAACCAAATCCACTTGATCGCCTTTGGCTTGTAACCAGTTTTTTCGATCTTCCGAACGTTTCTTCGCCAATAGCATATCCATTAATTCCAAGGTTTTTAAATCTTGATCTTCTTCCAAATCATAAGTTAATTGCACGAGACGTCGGGTATTCGGATCCATTGTCGTTTCACGTAATTGAGACGGATTCATTTCACCCAAACCTTTAAAGCGTTGTACGTTCGGCTTGCCTTTTTTGATTTTCAAACGATCTAAAATCGCCTCTTTTTCGCTTTCATCTAAGGCGTAGAATACTTCTTTGTTTAAGTCGATACGATAAAGCGGCGGCATTGCTACGTAAACGTGTCCGTCTTGCACCAGTTTTGGGAAATGACGTAGAAAGAGCGCGCAAAGCAAGGTAGCAATATGTAAACCGTCAGAATCCGCATCGGCAAGAATACAAACTTTACCATAGCGAAGCTGAGATAAATCATCATTATCCGGATCGATACCAAGTGCTACGGCAATGTCGTGAATTTCGGTCGAACCTAACACTTGTTCCGGCGAGACTTCCCAAGTATTGAGGATTTTCCCGCGTAATGGCAAAATTGCTTGATATTCACGATCACGGGCTTGTTTTGCCGAACCGCCTGCCGAATCACCTTCGACTAAAAAAAGTTCGGTCTTTTCTAAATCTTGTGAGCCGCAATCGGCTAATTTACCCGGTAACGCAGGGCCGCTGACTAATTTTTTACGTACTACTTTTTTGGCGGCACGTAAACGTCGTTGTGCAGAACTTATCGCCATTTCGGCAAGTTTTTCGGCATCTTGCACGTTTTGATTGAGCCATAAGCTAAATGAATCTTTTAAAACACCGCTTACAAAGACCGCACTTTGGCGTGATGACAATCGTTCTTTGGTTTGCCCGGCAAATTGTGCATCTTGCATTTTGAGCGAAAGAATATAAGCGCAACGCTCCCAAATATCGTCTGCGGTCAGCTTTACGCCTCGTGGTAATAAATTGCGAAATTCACAAAATTCACGCATCGCATCAAGTAAGCCTTGGCGTAAACCGTTAACATGGGTACCGCCTTGAATAGTGGGAATAAGGTTTACATAGCTTTCGCCAATGAGTTCGCCACCTTCAGGCAACCATAACAATGCCCAGCTAACCGCTTCGTTTGAGCCTTTAAATTCACCCACAAAGGGTTTTTGCGGCAAAGTCTCATAGCCATTAACCGCTTCAATGAGATAATCGGATAAACCGTCTTCATATAACCACACATCTTGTGTGTTGTTGACCTTGTCAATAAATTTGATTTCAAGCCCTGAGCAGAGAACGGCTTTTGCACGTAATAAATGACGTAAGCGACTTACGGAAAATTTCGCACTGTCAAAATATTTGGGGTTCGGTTTGAAGTGTACGGTTGTTCCGGTGGTGCGTCTGCCGCAGGTACCGATGATTTCCAATTCTTCCACTTTTGCGCCGTTTTCAAAGGCGATTTTGTACACTTCGCCATTGCGTTTAACTTGAATATCTACGCGTTCCGAGAGGGCATTGACCACGGAAATCCCCACACCGTGCAAACCGCCTGCAAATTCATAGTTTTTATTGGAAAATTTACCGCCTGCGTGTAGTTTAGTGAGGATAACTTCTACACCGGAAACGCCTTCAGTCGGGTGAATATCTACCGGCATACCGCGACCGTTATCAATCACTTCAATGGATTGATCGGCGTGTAAAATGACTTCGATTTTTGTTGCAAATCCGGCAAGGGCTTCATCTACACTATTATCAATCACTTCTTGGGCAAGATGATTAGGGCGGGTTGTATCCGTGTACATACCGGGGCGAATTTGCACCGGTTCAAGATCTTTTAAAACGGTGATTTCTTGGGCTGAATAGTTGGTTGTCATTTAAAATTCGTGATTCGTTAAATTTGAAAATTGTGCGTGATTCTATCAAAAAGTGCGGTCATTTTCGACCGCACTTTTAATCATACAGGCTCGGCTCGTTTTCATTCGGTCTTGTTTTGAAGCGGCGATGCAACCACATATATTGCGTGATGCCTTTCATAATTTCCTTTTCCACAACTTGATTCATTCTTGCCGCAATCGCTGTTTCTTCATCTAAATCGCTAAAATCCACAGGAGCGGAAATGCTTACCGTATAACCGGAACCGTCTTGATTGCGTAACGGTGCAAAAGGAATCACTTTGCTGTTGGGGGAGGATTTTAATAAAAAATAACTTCCCGAGGTTGTGCAGGTCTCTTTCACGGCAAAAAACGGTACGAATACGGCATTTTTTCGTCCATAGTCGTGATCAGGGGCATACCAAATCGTTTCACCATGACGAATGGCTTTTATCATTCCGCGTAAATCTTTGCGATCAAGCATATCTTTATTTGAACGTAAACGACCTTGTGTTTGTAGCCAATCAAAAGCAGGATTATCATTCGGTCGATACACGCCTAGCCCCGGGTGTTGTAACCCTACGATGCGTGCGCCAAGTTCAAGTGTTAAAAAATGTACGCCGACAAATATAATCCCCTCTTGTTGATGGTCTTTCAGATAATGTAACCCTTCAATCTTTGACCACTTTTTAATACGGGCATCAGACCAAAACCAAGCCATACCGGTTTCAATAATTGCCATACCGACATTGCGTAAGTTTTCTTGCAAAATAGCTTCACGTTCCGTTTGGGATAGCTCGGGAAAACAAAGTTCAAGATTACGACGTGCAATGAGAGCACGGCGTTTACCCACCTTTAAACGAGAAAAAAGCCAACCTAACCCATTGCCAATACGGCGTAAAATAGGGTAGGGAAGTAATAATAAAGTGCGCCAAATTCCCACACCAAGCCAAAAGCCCCAATATTTTGGTGCAAGAAAAGCACGTTGAAAAGTAGGAAGTTTAGTGTTTTTCATAAAACTCCTTGTTAAATTGCGCGGTAGTTTAACGCAAAAATGACTTATGGTAAAATCACGCCAAATTTTTTATAAGAGAGATCAAAATGGCTCAATATTCAGCAGAATTTAAGCAAGCAAAGGTGCTTGTTCTAGGTGATGTAATGCTCGATCGCTACTGGTTTGGCGCAACCAATCGGATTTCACCGGAAGCACCGGTGCCGGTAGTACGGGTACAAGAAAATGAAGAACGTGCGGGTGGTGCGGCGAATGTGGCGATGAATATTGCTTCTTTAAATGTGCCGGTACAACTGATGGGATTGATTGGGCAAGATGAAACCGGTGCGGCACTTTCCCGTTTGCTGGAAAAACAAAATATCGATTGTAATTTTGTCGCATTGGATTCTCATCCGACTATCACGAAATTGCGCATTTTATCACGCCATCAGCAACTTTTACGCCTTGATTTTGAAGAAGATTTCCAAAATGTGGATTGTAAAGACGTACTTTCAAAATTAGAAAGTGCGGTCAAAAATTACGGTGCTTTAATTCTTTCCGATTACGGCAAAGGAACGTTAAAAGACGTACAACAAATGATCCGAATTGCATGTAAAGCTAATGTGCCGGTATTAATTGATCCGAAAGGAACGGATTTTGAACGCTATCGCGGTGCGACATTACTAACCCCGAATATGTCGGAATTTGAAGCGGTGGTGGGAAAATGTGATTCTGAAGACGATCTTATCGAAAAAGGGTTGAAATTAATTTCGGATATTGAATTGACCGCACTTTTAGTCACTCGCTCCGAAAAAGGTATGACTTTACTTCGCCCGAATCAAAAACCTTATCATTTACCTACCGTTGCAAAAGAAGTATTTGACGTAACAGGTGCCGGCGATACGGTGATTAGCGTATTGGCGACCGCGTTGGCAGACGGTCGCTCGTTTGAAGAATCTTGTTATCTTGCCAATGTCGCAGCCGGTATTGTCGTCGGTAAACTCGGCACATCAACGGTTTCTACCGTAGAACTGGAAAATGCCATTCACGCCCGCCCGGAAACAGGGTTTGGCATTATGAGCGAAACACAATTAAAAGAAGCCGTAGCCCAAGCGAAAGCACGTGGCGAGAAAATTGTGATGACGAATGGGTGTTTCGATATTCTACATCCGGGACACGTGTCTTATTTGGAAAACGCCCGTAAGCTGGGTGATCGTTTGATTGTCGCGGTAAATAGTGATGATTCCGTCAAACGTTTGAAAGGTGAAAGCCGCCCGATTAATAATCTTGAAAGCCGTATGGCAGTGCTTGCAGGACTGGCTTCCGTAGATTGGCTTGTACCGTTTAGCGAAGACACACCGCAACGCTTAATTGGCGAAATCTTGCCGGATTTACTGGTAAAAGGCGGGGATTATAAACCGGAAAATATCGCAGGTAGCCAAGAAGTATGGGCAAACGGTGGAGATGTAAAAGTACTGAATTTTGAAAACGGTTGTTCCACCACGAATGTGATCGAAAAAATTAAATCGTTGAAAGACTAAGTGAGAAGAAAAGGTTGGAGATTTCCAACCTTTTTAAGTTTTTCTAATGGGTTGCTTGTGGCTATTTGTATGCTATTTCATTCCAACGAAGCTCATTTTTTAGTGTGGTGAGATCGGTATTGGCATTGATATGAATGAATTCAATACCGAAAAATTCGGCAAAGATACGTAACATTTCTGCATCAATATCTAAACTAAATACACTGTGATGTGCGCCGCCGGCAAGAATCCAGGCTTGTGTGCCGACATCAAAATTCGGGCGTAGTTTCCAGAATGCGTGTCCTACGGGTAAGTTTGGCATTGCTTGGGGCTTTTCGATAGCATCAATATCGGCAACGATCATACGGAAACGGTTGCCCATATCAATAATTGTTGCATTGATGGCTTCCCCCGGTTTGGAGGTGAAAATCAAACGTGTCGGATCTTCTTTGCCGCCAATCCCCAGCGGTTTAATATCCAATAAGGGTTGCTCTTGTGCGATAGAGGGACAAACTTCAAGCATATGTGCGCCTAGCACAATTCCATTATTTTCATCTAAGTTATAAGTGTAATCTTCCATAAAGGAAGAGCCTTTCGGCAAACCGTAACTCATCACTTTTACCGCACGCACCAGTGCGGCGGTTTTCCAGTCGCCCTCCGCACCAAAACCGTAACCTTGTTGCATTAAACGTTGCACCGCTAAGCCGGGCAATTGTTTTAAACCGTTGAGATTTTCAAAAGTATCGGTAAAGGCTTTAAAATTCCCTTTTTCTAAGAAGGTTTTTAGTCCTAACTCAATACGGGCACTATCTAAAAGTGCGGTTCGTTTTTCGCCTGTTTTTTGTAAGCTTTCTGTAAGTTGGTAGGCGGTTTCATATTCTTTCACTAAATGAGCAACATCTTCCTCTTTGACTTGCTCAATAGCGTTTACTAATTCATAAACACCATAACCGTTTACGCTGTAACCAAATTTTATTTGAGCCTCTACTTTATCGCCTTCTGTTACGGCTACTTCACGCATATTGTCGCCGAAACGTGCTATTTTTAAGTGTTGTTGATCATAAATTGCAGCAATGACCCGCATCCAGCGATCAAATTTGTATCGCACCGTTTCACTTTGCCAATGCCCGACAATGATTGTTCTCGGTTTACGTAAACGGGTAGCCAAAAATCCGAATTCACGATCTCCGTGAGCCGTTTGATGCAGGTTCATATAATCCATATCAATATCATTCCAAGGAATATTTCGATTAAATTGAGTATGGAATTGCAATAGTGGTTTAGTCAGCCGGGTTAACCCTGTTATCCACATTTTAGAAGGAGAGAAGGTATGCATCCAAGCGATAAGACCGACACATCGCTCCGTATTATTGGCTTTTTGGCAAACGCTTAGAATTTCATCCGGTGTCGTTGCTAGTGATTTTAGTTTTATTTGAATAAATGGGTTTTGTTCATTGAGATAAGTGGTTATCAGTTTTGCATTTCTTTCGACTTGTCGTAGTACTTCCTGACCATATAAATGTTGGCTACCGACAACAAACCAAACTTCAAGTTCTTTTAGAAATTTCATTGTATTACTCCTTGTTAAATATTAATAAAATAATGTGATTATTTATTTGAAGCGAACTCTGCCACTGCTTTTGCAATGGGGATGCCCTGTATATAGCGTTGCATAAATTGCTCGTAACCCTGTTTCATTAACGGCTCCGGTTTACTGATAGAAAACTTAGTGTTTTTGAAAATCGTTTCATCTAAATATTGCTCTAATGATTGGGTTGAGGCATAACTCAAATAATTAGCGAGCAGCGCAATTCCCCAAGCCCCTCCTTCAGATGCAGTATCCATAATGGCAATCGGAACATCAAGGGCAGAGGCGAGAATTTTTGACGCAACGTTCGGTGTTTTGAAAATACCGCCGTGGGCAAGAATTTGTGTCACTTCTACATTTTCCTGTTTCATTAATATATCCACACCCGATTTCATTGCACCAAATGCGCTGTACAAATGAGCACGAATCAAATTGGCAAGATTAAAACGCCCCTCGGTCGGATGGATAAATAACGGGCAGCCTGTTTCTAACCCTACGCTGTGTTCACCTGAATAAAAACCGTAGGATAATAACCCTCCGCAGTTATCATCTCCATTTAGTGAGTGTTGGAGGAGCTTTTCATAAAGTAGGTTGTCACTTTGCTTTATACCGAATACATCTAAGCATTCACGGAAAATATTTATCCAAGCATTAATATCGGTTGTGCAGTTATTGGCGTGTGCCATGGCAACGGGCTTTCCGTTGGGAGTGGTGACGATATCCAGTTGTTCGTAAACGTTAGAAAGAGGCTTTTTCAACACAATCATCGCAAACGCGGAAGTACCGGCAGAAATATTACCTGTTGTTTCTTTAATACTGTTGGTGGCGATCATCCCTGTTCCGGCATCACCTTCCGGAGGACACATTTTTATTCCCGGCTGTAATTGTCCGCTCGGATCTAATAAACGTGCGCCTGTCTTTGTTAAGTAACCGGCGAATTGTCCTGCGGTTAATACTTTTGGCAGAATTTCAGTGATTTTCCATGGATAGTTTTTTTCTGCGATGAGGCTATTGAATGCACTTAACATAGATCGATCATAGGATTGGGTTTGTTGATCGATCGGGAACATACCGGAGGCTTCACCGATACCAATCACTTTTTCACCGCTTAACATCCAGTGTACATAGCCGCTTAGGGTTGTGAGATAATCAATTTGGGCGATATGCGGTTCCTGTTTGAGGATTGCGTGGTAAAGGTGGGCAATACTCCAGCGTTGCGGGATATTATGCTGGAAAAGTGCGGTCAGTTTTTGTGATGATTCTGTGGTGAAATTGTTACGCCATGTGCGAAATGATACGAGTTGATTTTTCTGATTATCAAAGGGAATATAGCCGTGCATCATACCACTGATACCGATGGCTTGTGCTGAGACAATTGGCAAACCATATTTTTCTTTTACCGCTTGTGCCAGTGATTGATAAGCATTCTGAAGTCCCTGCCGGATGTTTTCTTGAGAATAAGTCCATATACCGTCAATGAGTTGATTTTCCCAATTGACACCACCGCTTGCCAGTATATTTCCAAATGAATCAATAAGTACCGTTTTGATTCGAGTAGAGCCAAATTCAATACCGATAGAGATATTTCCGTTGCGGATGAGTTCCTTATTTGAAGGCATATATTCTCCTTACCTGAGATTTAAATAAGTTAAGGTATGCTTATACAAACCGGAGGAAATCTTAGTATTAAATCTTAGTTGAGGTTAGAGTAAAATATGCTATTTATATGGATAAAACGGCTGGTTATTATAATTTGTGATATTGCTCATATTTATAATAAAAAATATCCCCATTACTTATTATGAAAGGAGATATTTGGATCGAATCATTTTGATTATTATCTTGAATTACGATACTCCGAAGGATTTAACCCAGAGTGTCGTTTAAATAGGCGAGAAAAGTAGAGTTGATCATCATAACCTAATTGGCGGGCGATATGATAAATCGGAGCATTAGACGCATGGAGTAAATACTCTGCTTTTATCATTCTTTGTTCTTCCCGCCATCTTATTATCCCTGTGCCGATTTGTTGAACAAAAAGATGGGCTAAACGTGACGGTGAAATGTGTATATGAGCCGCAATTTCAGCAATATTATAGTTTTTATCTAAATTATCCGTAATAAAATGGCATGTTGATAAAATGCGGGGATCCAGCAAGCGTTGTTTATTCGACGGATCTAACTTAAAACATTGAATGAGCAGTTGTTCCAATAAGCACATAGACATCTCTTCGCTCAGTAAAGACCCCGAATGATATTCTTTCTCTATTGATTGAAATAATTGGAGAATCTCTTGGTAATTTTGAGTATGAGGAATTGTTAACCGTCCGACATTATGAATCGTATTGCTCCAATTTAGCCAGTTTAGCCAAAGCGCTCTGGGACGAAAATAAATCCATTGATGATGCCATTCATTGGCATCTTCTGCTCGGTGGTAATAATGAACGGCGTTTGGCGGAAATAACAATAGGTCACCGACGGTGCAATCAAAGGTATTCTTATCACTGAAAATCGTGCCTTTACCTTTAACGGTGAGATTAATAATGTAGCCTTTCATACCATTTGGGCGGTTAATGGTAAAATCCAATGCCTCGCCTTTTTGGATTGGTGTACAACCCGCAACGAGATAGGCACCGAAGTTGTAGCCGGGAAGTAGCGGGTTGGTCTGTTTATTCATCTCATTTTGTTTCATATAAATAGGATTATGCCTTGATAAATTTTTGTTTATATTTATCAAAGATTACCGCAATAAGCAAAATTAACCCGCGTACTACATATTGTGCAAAGGGGGAAATATTGAGTAAATTCATTGCATTTTCAATCGTACCGAGAATCAATACACCGGCAATAATAAAGGAGATTTTCGCCACACCGCCATTTAAGGAAACACCGCCTAGCACACAGGCTGAAATTGCAACTAACTCAAATCCGATGGATGTCATCGGTTGCCCGCTGGTCATTCTCGCGGCAAGAATTATTCCCGCTAATGCAGAAACTAAACCGGAAACCACAAAGATGATGAGTTTTGTGCGATCAACGTTAATTCCCGCTAAGCGCGAGGCTTCTTCGTTACCGCCGATTGCAAGGGTATTACGCCCGTAGGTGGTTTTACTTAATAGAAAACCAAAAATAACGATACAAATAATGGTGAAAATAATCGGTAGAGGAACGCCGAGAATGGATTCATATCCAATGTCGAAAAACGCTTCCGTGGTGATACCAACGGCTTTCCCATCTGAAATAATATAGCCTAAACCGCGGGCAATCTGCATTGTTGCAAGCGTTGTGATGAGAGAATTAATTTTTAATTTTGCAACGGCTAAGCCATTAATCAAACCAATTAATGCGCCTAGCCCGAGACCTGCGGAAATACCGAAGAAAATATTTTGCGTTGAATTTAATACAACGGCAGTGACAACTCCTGCACAAGCAATGACGGAAGCCACAGAAAGATCAATTTCCCCGGCAGCAAGGCAAAATAACATTCCACAAGCGACTATACCGCTCATCGAAATAGCCAAACCCAGCCCCTTCATATTAATAACGGTAGCGAAATTAGGAATAAAAATGCAGGAAGCGATAAAAATAGCGGAGAAAATCAGTAACATTCCATAGGAATTCCAGATTTTGTTTAGTGTGCCTGTTTGTTTTTCTATTGAATTTTTTGTATTCATATGACATCTCCCAAATTGATTCGTGATGTGTTAAGCGGTTTTGTTTTCAACTATTGCCAACTTCAAGATAGTTTCTTCGGTTGCATTTTGGCGGTCGATAATGTCTATGATTTGTTGAGTGCGCATTACCATAATTCGATCCGATAATCCGATCACTTCCGGTAAATCACTAGAAACAACGATAATTGCCAGTTTTTCATCGGCGAGTTTAAAAATTAAGTCGTAAATTTCGGATTTTGCTCCAATATCAATGCCACGCGTCGGTTCATCCAGCAGCAAAACTTTAATATCTTCAGATAACCAACGTCCTAAAATAGCTTTTTGTTGGTTACCACCGGATAGATTCACAATAGTTTGTTCAATTGATGGGGTTTTTATATTCATTTGTTGGCGCTGTTTTTCTGCATTTTCACGTTCCCATTTTTCATTAATGATAAACTTCAGGAAATTATGAGTTCGGCGTGCGCTGATATTGATATTTTCGCCTACGGTTGCTGTTGGAATAATACCTTCTTTTTTACGATCTTCCGGACAAAGTACAATGCCTTGTTCAATTGCATCTTTGGGTTTATTAATTACGACGGTTTGCCCGTCTAACTCAATGGTTCCTGAGGTCATCGTATCTGCACCGAAGATGATTTTTAACAATTCCGACCGACCAGCTCCGACCAGACCAAATAATCCCAAAATTTCACCGGCTCGCACTTTTAGATTAAAGTTCCCTTTAAGTTTCGTTCCACAAAGTGCGGTTACTTTTAGGCGAGTTTTTCCTATTTCTCGTGGGCGATAGTTGTAAATGTCGCCAAGGTTTCTTCCCACCATGCTACGCACTAATACATCATTATTAATTTGGCTTAAATCGGAAAAGGTTTCCACAAATTGCCCGTCCTTCAATACGGTGATTTCGTCACTAATGCGGAAAATTTCTTCCATTCGGTGAGATACATAGAGAATGACTTTGCCTTCCTGTTTTAATTCGTTTATTACATTAAATAATTTCTCAATTTCCGGTGCGGAAAGGCTGCTGGTTGGCTCATCAAAAGCAATGATTTTAGCACCACGGCTTAAAGCTTTCGCAATTTCAATCATTTGCCATTGTCCGATAGAAAGTGCTTTCAATGGCATATTGGGGGATATGTTTAGTGCTAATTTATCCAGATAATACTGTGCTTTTTTAACCAATTCCTTTTTGTCTACTACGCCAAAAGTATTTGGCAATTGTCCTAAACAAAGATTTTCGGCCACTGTCATTTCCGGCACGATGTTGAGTTCTTGATAGATAATTGCAATACCGGCAAGTAAGGCTTCTTTGGTATTTTTGAATGTCATCATTTTGCCGCCGATAGACAATTTACCTTTGGTTGGTAAATAGTTACCACTTAAAATTTTGAGTAATGTCGATTTACCGGCTCCGTTTTCCCCCATTAATGCGTGGACTTTGCTTTCATAACATTTAAAAGAGACATTTTGCAATGCCTTAACGCCGGGAAAGGTTTTGCTGATATTGTCAAATTCTAAATAGGGAATCGGCATATCTAACTCCTCTTTCTGATGTTTTTTTAGAGATATGTTGGTATCCGGTATGAATACCAACAGAGTGATCGAGAATGTGTTGTTATAATCCTTTTTTGGCAAGTTCTTCTTTAAAGTTGTCGCGTTTTAAGAAGATCACCTCTTTTACCGCAATATACTTTTCAGGTTCAACGCCGTCTTTGATCCATTTATACAGCATCTCGGTACTACGGTAACCATGAACATCCGGGCTTGGCAGTAAAGAACCAAGGAAACCGGTCATATTCGGTTTGGAAAGTTCATTAACCGCATCAACGCCATTAATACCTATCCCTACCACATTTTCCGCTTTAAAACCTTGCCCTTCAGTCGCGCGTACACCGCCCAAAACGGTATTATCATTCATGCCGACAATGAGCCAATGTTTTACTTCCGGATGTTGTACTAGCATCGCATTTGCCGCATCTAATGCCCCCGGAATATCGTTGCTTTTGGTCGGTGATTTATAGATTTGTTTTTCAGGAAAACCGGCTTTAATCAAAGCCGAAATCGAACCTTCGGTACGTCTGCGGGCGGTATCCAATTCATCGGCAGTAATGGCTAATACACCGGTATCTTTTACATTCCAGCCCCGATTTTGCATTTCTTTATATAATTCTTGTCCTTGGCGTTCACCAATTTCTGTGGCTGCCATCATAATTAGGGGTACGTTAACCATCGGTTCACCGACCGCATTTAAGAATTGATCATCGACAGCAATGACTTTCAGATCATAAGAACGCGCTTTCGCCATAATAGCCGGGCCTAAACGAGGATCCGGAGTACAAATAACAAAACCTTTTGCACCGTTGGCCGCAAGATTATCAATAGCGTTTAAAGTCTTTTCACCATCAGGAACGGCAATTTTAATAATTTGAACATCACCAAGATCTTTTGCCGCTTTATCTGCAAACGCCCATTCGGTTTGAAACCATGGCTCTTCAGGCTGTTTGACTAAATAACCCAATTTGATTGTTTTCGGAGAGCTGGAATATGCTAAATTAGCGTTTAAACCGGTAATAGATAAAACGGTTATCGCGATAGCTGATTTAAGTAGCGCTCTTTTTGTAAATTTCATATTGATTCTCCTATAAGGTAAAATTATTAATAAAATCAATATAATACACTTATTGATTGGCTTGTTTGCTCATAAGCAGGGCAATCATATAGGATTTAATGTTAAAAAAATTAGATCTTGATCACATAATGAATTTATAGCTATTTCATCCATATATTCAGCGGATAACTACTATATAAGCTTCTAGCTCAGTGGTATGAATTAGTCGGGAGAAATTCTTCTAAGAGGAATAATCCCTTAGAGCCGGTATTAATTTGGTCGGAGATCATTAAGATTAGATTTATTCTTTGAACTTATGGATGATAAATCGAATTTATCATGGAATTGCTTGCTTTTAAGTGCTTCAACCGCTAGAATGCGCACTCCTTGTCATCGCTGAGTTAGAGATCGGCGAATGATGTATCAACAACACTACCTTTTAGGAGTAAAAAATGTCTCTAAGTACTGAAAAAAAAGCAGCAATCGTTGCTGAGTTTGGTCGTGATGCAAAAGATACCGGTTCTTCCGAAGTTCAAATCGCATTATTAACTGCACAAATCAACCACTTACAAGCTCACTTTGCCGAGCATAAAAAAGACCATCACGGTCGTCGTGGTTTATTACGTATGGTTTCTCGTCGTCGTAAACTTTTAGACTACTTAAAACGTACTGATCTTGCTTTATATCAAAGCACCATCGCTCGTTTAGGTTTACGTCGTTAATTTTTATTACGATAAATATTGAACCCTCGAAATTTGATCTGCCCCCCCAAAAGTTGGACGAAATAAACCAACTAAGTCAGGGGCGGATTTTTATGATCAAATACAACCAATAGATCAAACAACAAGTCGTTGAATTTTATTTCAACCACAACGAAAGTCTTACACAAACTCATCATCAATTTGGCTTCGCATCGAAAAGCGTTCGACAATGGATAGCCCAATTTCACCACGCAGGTCTCAACGGATTGCGAGTGTGAGCCATACCAAACAAACTTTACCCCGTAGTGTGTTTTTCTATCATTTAAAGCCGAAACAGGACAAAAATACGGCGGTTAAAGCTGAAACCCATCGAATTAAATCGGAAACTCGGAATATGGTTATCGCCGTTTAAGTGTATTATTGAAAGGCGTTAATCACAAACGGGGACAAGGATTAATACAACAAATGGGATTGCAAGTGTATGTAGTTTGATACAAAAGGATAGTGTTTACTATCCTTTTCTCGTTTTAAAAGTGGTGTTATTTGTATGTTTTTTTAGTCTTGGGCAACTGCTACATAATACCGTAAATCTCAGTACGGATTTTCCTCAAAGAAATCATTAAAGTATATTTTTCTCACCACGAGACAAACTAATCAACCCTGAACGGACAATTTCCAGTAATGTCGTTTCTTCTTTCACGGCAGCAACAAAAGCATCAAGTTTGTCTTTCGTGCCGGTAAGCTGGATCGTGTAGGATTTTGGTGTTACATCTACTATCTGACCACGGAAAATATCTGCCAGACGTTTGATTTCATCACGTGAAGTGCCGGTTGCTCGAACTTTAAGGAGCATAACTTCACGTTCTACGTGTTCGTGCTGGCTTAAACTAATCACTTTGAATACATCAACCAATTTATGGAGTTGCTTTTCAATTTGTTCCAATACTTGCTCATCTCCCACCGCTTCAATCGTCATTCTAGATAAAGTCGGATCGTCTGTCGGTGCTACGGTGAGGCTTTCAATATTAAATGCACGCTGAGAGAATAAGCCTACCACGCGTGATAACGCACCGGATTCATTTTCTAATAAAACAGATAAAATTCTACGCATTATTCATTCTCCCCTTGCGGTTTACTTAAAATCATTTCATTCATCGCCCCGCCACGCACTTGCATTGGGTAAACGTGTTCGGTTTCATCTACGTTAATATCAACAAAGACAAGTTGATTCTTAATACTAAAGGCTTCTTTTAATTTACTTTCCAATTCATCCGCTGTAGCGATTTTTATGCCGATATGACCATAAGATTCCGCCAATTTCACAAAGTCCGGCAGGGAATTCATATAGGTTTGGGAATGGCGACCGGAATAAATCAAATCTTGCCACTGTTTCACCATTCCTAAAAAATGGTTATTCAAACAAATTACGACCACAGGAATACCATATTGCGTTGCAGTGGAAAGTTCTTGAATATTCATTTGAATGCTGCCATCACCGGTAACGCAAACTACCGTTGCATTCGGTTGAGCCAATTTTGCCCCCAGTGCCGCCGGTAAGCCGAAGCCCATTGTGCCTAAACCGCCCGAATTGATCCAACGACGTGGCTTATCAAAAGGATAATGCAATGCGGCAAACATTTGATGTTGCCCTACATCGGAGGCAATATAAGCTTCCCCATTGGTGATGTGATACACCGCTTCCATCACTTGTTGAGGTTTAATAACTCCGGAAGTGCGGTCGAAATCCAAACAGTTTTTTGCTTTCCATTCATTAATTTGCTTCCACCAATCTTCAAGGTAATTTTGTGAACGGGCAACCCCTTCTTCACCTAATAAACTTAAAAATTCTTCTAATACGTTTTTCGCATTTCCCACAATAGGAATTGTTACTTGTACATTTTTAGAAATAGAAGTGGGATCAATATCAATTTGGATCACTTTGGCATGCGGGCAATATTTCTCAAGATTATTTGTCGTACGATCATCAAAACGTACACCGATACCAAGAATTAAATCACTCTCGTGCATGGCGTTATTCGCTTCATAAGTACCGTGCATTCCCAACATACCTAAAAACTGTTTATCGCTACTTGGGTAAACCCCTAGGCCCATTAAAGAGGTCGTTACCGGTAAATTTAGATTTTGTGCAAATTTCAAGAGTTCATCACTACATTCTGCCGAAACCGCCCCACCACCGACAAAAAGAACTGGTTTTTTTGCCACAAGTAAAGCTTTTAATGCTTTTTTAATTTGTCCTTTATGTCCGTTTACTGTCGGATTATAAGAACGCATCTCTACGGATTTTGGATATTCATAAGGGAATTTATGATTCGGATTTACCGTATCTTTCGGAATATCCACCACAACCGGACCGGGGCGACCTGTTGAAGCAATATAGAAAGCCTTTTTCAATGTCTCGGGAATGTCTTCTGCTTTTTTTACGATAAAGCTGTGCTTAACAACAGGACGTGAGATCCCCACCATATCACATTCTTGGAACGCATCACGACCAATTAAATCCGTCATAACCTGACCTGAAAGCACCACCATCGGAATAGAATCCGCATAAGCGGTCGCAATACCGGTAATCGCATTTGTCGCCCCCGGACCTGATGTAACAAGCACACAGCCGACTTTGCCCGTCGCCCTAGCATAGCCATCCGCCATATGTACGGCAGCCTGTTCGTGACGAACCAGAATATGCTCAATCCCCCCAAGGGTGTGAATCGCATCATAAATATCTAATACCGCACCGCCCGGATAGCCGAATAAATACTCTACCCCTTCATCACGTAGCGATTGCACTACCATTTCAGCACCGGATAATTTTTTCATAATTCTCTCCTAAAATTGACCGCACTTTGTGTTGTTACTGACTGTTTAAGATTATTATTTTCTTAATGTCATTCATCATACTGACAAAAAAATCTTTGTCTAGAATAAAATATGTACATCAAAAAGGATAAGCTCAGGATTAAAATCTATGATTTGAAATTTTTAAAGCTTAAAATAAAAAATAAAAAGCTAAAATAACAAAAAATACAACTTTATTCTATATTTTATAAAAATGACAAAATTTTATTTTTTATTCATTTCTTTGAATCGGATCACATTTTTATGCGGGATTAGTGAGACAAATATTGTGTCAATACAATATTGTTATTGCGATATGCACTAACAAAATAAAAGAGGTGATAAAAATGAACGGTAGTCTTACTATTCGCATTGATAACGAAATCAAACAACTTGCCGCTAAAAATGCCAAACAATTAGGCTTAGATTTATCTACGGTAATCCGTATGCTACGTTGGAAATCTCCGCGAAACTTAAAAAAGAGGCAAAACGTTATCAGCACGATAAAAAAGGGGGGTAATGGACAAAATGGTTGCTATTTTCGGTAGGTAGCAGTTGCACATTACTTTTCATAAACCTAATCATTTTGACCGCACTTTTGCTATTCAGGTTTTGCCTCTGTGATCGGTGCTTTGTCTAATACATCCCATAGGCTACCTTGTGGTGCTTCGGTGGAGGAGGGAGCAGTAGTCGTTATAGATGAAGTGCTACCGCTTGGCGATGAACAGAAATTTTGTCCTTTATTCGACCATACGGGAATTGTGCGATAACTACTGCAATCCCAGCCGCCGTATGTATTAATGCCAATCCATTTTATGTCGGTCGGTTTTTGTAATTTTAATTTTTCAATGTAAACCCGATTGAGATAATCTTTGTAAATTTGTAATGCGCCGGATGCGCCGGTGAGTTTGGTTTCTCCGTTATCATCTCGCCCTAGCCAAATAGTGCTCACATTCTTTCCATCAATTCCGACAAACCAAGTATCGCGAGCATCATTGGTTGTTCCGGTTTTTCCTGCAAGATGTAGATCCGCATAGTCGTGTTGTAGGCTGCGTGCAGTTCCTCGTTCAACCGTTTTTTGCATTGCAAATAGGGTTTGGAAAGCGGCTTCTTGCGGTACGACTTGTTTTGCTTCTTTATTGTGTTGATAAATTTGGTTGCCTTGGCGATCGGTAATGCTATCTATCGTCGTCAATTCAATTCTCCCGCCTTGATTGGCGATAGTTTGATAGAGCTTTGTTACATCATAAGGTGAAATAGAATAGGAACCAAGCAGCATTGCCGGTACTTTAGGAATTTCTATATTATCCCAGCCCATTGCTTTTTGTGTGTCAATTACATTGCTTAAACCGACTTTCATACCGATATTGACCGTTGGAATATTTAGGGAGCGGGCAAGCGCATCCATCAGCATCACAGAGCCGCTGTATTTACGATCGTAGTTCCTCGGTCGCCATGGCGGGCTGCCTTTTACATTGATGGTAATCGGCTGGTTATTGATCGGCGTGTTTAAGCGGAATTGTTCAGGGTTAGTAAGTGCGGTCAAATAAATCGAAGGTTTTACTAGCGAGCCAATTTGACGTTTTGCCATTAATGCACGATTAAAACCTGCATATTGGGTTTGTAATCCGCCCACGATAGAACGAACTTCACCGGTACGATAATCCGCTACAATCATTGCCCCTTCTAAGTGAGGATTTTTCGTTTGTACTTGCAGTTTGGAAACGGTGTTTACTACGGCGTTTTCAGATTGTGCTTGCTGTTTTAGATCCATTGTGGTGAAGATGCGGGCACCGAGTAAGCCGGACATTTTATGTTCACCAAGCTGACGGCGTAAATCCGTTTGCAGGGTTTGAATGAATGCGGGGTATTTACGTGAAATTTGCCCTTTGGTTTGTACACCGAGCGGGCGTTTACTGAGCAATTCGTAAAGTTCTCCACCGATCATTTTGTGGTCAAGCATCAGCTTTAACACCACATTACGGCGTTCTAAGGCATTTTGCGGATTACGCCACGGATTATAAAGAGAAGGCCCTTTCACCATTCCGACCAGTAAAGCGATTTGATCGAGACTAATTTCTCGAATGGAGCGACCGAAATAGAATTGGCTAGCCAACTCAAATCCATGAATTTGCGTATCGCCGTTTTGTCCGAGATAAATTTCATTGAGATAGGTTTCAAGAATACGATATTTATCATAACGCCAATCCAGTACAAGCGACATTAAGGCTTCATTGGCTTTACGGGTAATGGTTCGCTCGCTGGATAAAAAAAGATTTTTTACTAATTGCTGGGTTAATGTACTTCCGCCTTGCACTGTTTGCCCTGCTCGAATATTGGCGATTAAAGCGCGCATAATTCCAATAGGATTGATGCCGTTGTGTTCATAAAAACGGCGGTCTTCCGTTAAAATAAGCGTATCGATCAGTAGGCGGGGGTAATTTTGTAAAGGAATGGCAAGACGATCTTCGTTATCTGATTCCAACATCGCAATGAGCTTTGGCGCTAAACGAAATTCATCAACGGTTTTTAGGTTAACCAAATCTTCAATTCGGCTTAATTTATTATCCGTGAAACGCAAGCGTAAGACGCGCTGAGGTTCGGGGTTATCGGGGAAAGGGAAAGCACGGCGCAATACGACAATAGTATCTTCTTCCAACTTGAAATCACCCGGCGCTGCGACCATTGTGGTTTGACGATATTCGTTATCAAGCAAGATTTGAATGACTTCATCAAAAGCCAGATTATCGGAAATTTTGACACTTTCGATTCGGCTGTAAACTTCTGCCGGCAAACGCCAAATTTGCCCATCCATTTTAGAACGAATTTGCCAATCTAAATAGCCGCCGTAAAATATCGCCAACACGCTTGCCGTAAAGCCGGCTTTGAGCAAAAACATTTTGCAGGCGTGTCGTTTATTCGGCTTATTTTTTTGATTTTTTTCTTGTTCGTTATTTTCGGCGGTCATAGTCGGTTAGGCAATAAAATCAACGTAGGCTTCAAGAAAATGAATAAAATCCTGCGTGCCGCAAAAAGCGATGCTTTCCTCATCATAATAATGAAAATCCTCTTCCAAAATTTCATCGGATTCTATGGCAAGGTTATTGGCGCGTACTATTATTTCATCGGCATTTAGAAACAAGGTATATTCGGCACCGATTAGGGTTTCTTCTTGATTTTCAGTGAGTTTTCGTGCGGTAGAAAGTGCGGTCAAAATTCCTGTCGGATTTGACCGCACTTCCGTATTAAACCAGTTTGCAAGGGCAATGTGTTCCATCGAGCATTTAACAGAAACATTCCCCGAGTAAGCGGTGAATTGGAAATCCATATTTTAAACGCTGAATGACGAACCGCAACCGCAGGTACTGGTTGCATTCGGGTTGTTTACCACAAAACGAGAGCCTTCAAGACCTTCGGTATAATCCACTGTGCCACCGATAAGATATTGTAAACTCATCGGGTCAATCACAAGTTTTACACCGGATTTTTCAATAGTCAGGTCGCCTTCATTGACTTTTTCATCAAAGGTAAAACCGTATTGGAAACCGCTGCAACCACCACCGGTGATATATACGCGCAATTTCAGATCGTTATTTTCTTCTTCACTAATCAAATTTTTGACTTTGTTGGCGGCTGCATCGGTGAAGGTGAGCGGCACTGCAATATTATCTGTCATATTTTATTTTTCCACTTTCCTAAAATGAGTGAGGTATTATCCAATAACCGACTTACTCATTCAAGATTTTTCATGGAAATCCTGTTATACTCCGCAACATATTGTTTGTTAATACAGAGAAGATCATTATGTCTATTCCATTAAGAACCGAAGAAGAAATAGTAAAATTACGTGAAGCCTGCAAACTGGCTTCCGATGTGTTGGTGATGATTGAACCCTATGTAAAACCGGGGGTAACGACAGAGGAGCTTGATCGAATTTGTCACGAATATATGGTAAACGAACAAAAAGTGATTCCCGCCTGTTTAAATTATCACGGTTTTCCGAAAGCAACCTGTATTTCTATTAACGAAGTGGTTTGCCACGGTATTCCTAGTAAAGATAAAGTGCTTAAAAACGGTGATATTGTGAATATCGATGTAACGGTTATTAAAGACGGCTACTTTGGTGATAATTCAAAAATGTACATCGTGGGCGGCGAGACCAATATTCGTAGTCAAAAATTAGTCGAAGCGGCACAAGAAGCATTATATGTGGGGTTACGCACGGTAAAACCGGGCATCCGCTTAAATGAAATCGGTAAAGCGATACAAAAATACACAGAAGGGCAGGGGTTTAGTGTTGTACGGGAATATTGCGGGCACGGTGTTGGTACGGAATTTCATTGTGAACCCCAAGTTTTGCATTATTACGCCGATGATGGCGGTGTGATTTTAAAACCGGGAATGGTGTTTACCATTGAGCCGATGATTAACGCCGGTAAAAAGGAAGTTCGACTAATGGGAGACGGTTGGACGGTAAAAACCAAAGATCGCAGCCATTCCGCACAATATGAGCACCAAATCGTCGTAACCGAGACAGGCTGTGAAGTGATGACCATTCGTGATGAAGAAATTGCGGAAGGACGAATTTCACGGATTATGATGAATAGTTAATTTGGCGCACTGACAAAAGCTCACGTTTGTGGGCTTTTTCTTTAAATTTAATTCACTATATAATGTATTCCACGGTTTTCCATATCATTGAAATAATATGCTTTTTCCCTTTGAAATCATTTCATCTTTAACCCCAAGTGCGGTCAAAATTCAGCGTGAAAATCTCAAGCAATTTGAATTGGCGCATTTTGCGGATTTCTCCATTTTTTCACTTATCGAAAATCGCAGCGATTTTTATGATGCGATGTTGAATCAACTATGGCGAGAAATGGGGTTGAGTGAAATCTTTCAACTGGCATTAATTGCCGTAGGCGGTTATGGCCGCAAGGAAATGTTTCCATTATCCGACTTGGATTTTCTTATTTTATCGGAACAACCGCTTACGGCCGATACGGAAGAAAAAATTGAGCAATTTGTACGATTTTTGTGGGATAGCGGTTTTGAAGTCGGGCATAGCGTGCGTACTTTAGCGCAATGTGAAACGGAAGGTAAACAAGATATTACGATTGCAACGAATTTATTGGAAGCCCGATTTCTTGCAGGAAATCGACCGCACTTTGAAGAGCTTCAGGAACGGGTGAAACGTGCTGATTTTTGGTCGAAGGAAGCGTTTTTCAATGCGAAAGTGCAAGAGCAAACCGAACGTTATCATCGCTATCACAACACGGCTTACAATCTGGAACCGGATATTAAATACAGCCCAGGCGGTTTGCGTGATTTGCATTTATTGTATTGGATTGCATTGCGCCATACCGGCGCGCTGACATTAGAGGCGATTTTACAAAGCGGATTTATTTATCCGCAAGAATATCAGCGTTTGCAAGAAAGCCAAGCCTTTTTATTTAAAGTGCGGTTTGCCTTGCATTTAATTTTGAAACGTTATGACAATCGTTTGTTGTTTGATCGTCAAATAAAAGTGAGCGAATTATTGGGTTTCACGGAGGGGGGCAATCAAGGCGTAGAAAAAATGATGAAGCGTTTTTTCCAAGCCTTACATCGTATTTCGCTGATGAGTAATTTATTAATCCAAGATTATCGCGAACATTTTCTTTCAACCCATTATGATGTCTTTATTCATCAATTGGATGATGATTTTGAATTAGTGAATGGCAGCTTATGCTTGCGTAATTCGAATTTATTTTTGCAAAGCCCCGAACGTATTTTAGATTTATTTTTTTATCTCACACAATTTGAACAGGCGATAATTCATCCTACGACGTTACGAAAACTACAACTCGGTCTTGAACAGCTACCGCAAAAATTATGCGAAATACCGGCTGCTCGTGAGAAGTTTTTACGATTATTTAATCAACCGAATGCGATTCAACGGGCTTTTGTTCCTATGCACCAATATGGCGTATTAACGGCTTATTTACCCCAATGGCAGGCAATCGAAGGCTTAATGCAATTTGATTTATTCCATATTTACACGGTAGATGAGCATACCTTGCGGGTGATGTTGAAACTGGAAAGTTTTTTGCATAAGGAAAGTGAAATCGAACACCCGATTTGCCATCAAATATTTAGTCAATTTTCTGACCGCACTTTACTTTATGTGGCGGCATTATTTCACGATATTGCAAAAGGACGAGGAGGGGATCATGCAGAACTTGGCGCGCTGGATGTGGTGGAATTTGCCGAGTTGCACGGTTTTGATCGGCGTGAAATTGATACTTTGAACTGGTTGGTTCAATCTCATTTATTGATGTCAATCACCGCACAACGTAGAGATATTCACGATCCGGAAGTCGTAATGAAATTCGCAGAAGCAGTACAAAATCAGGTTCGCTTAGATTATTTAACTTGCCTTACCGTTGCGGATATTTGTGCGACGAATGCTACGCTTTGGAATAGTTGGAAACGTTCGCTTTTTTCTTCTTTATACGATTTTACCAAACGACAGTTTCGCCAAGGTATGTTGGCATTGTTGGATTATTCGGAAAAATCGGAAGAAAATCGCCGTTTGGCGTGGCGAATTTTAACATCGGATTCGACCGCTTATTCGGAGATTGCCATTCAAACCTTATGGGCGCGTTGTCCGGATGAATATTTTTTACGTAACAGCCCGAAGCAAATTGCAGGGCATACCGCATTACTGATTAATTTTTCAGGCGAATTATTAGTCAAAATTACCAATCGTTTTGCTTTAGGTGGGACAGAAGTCTTTATTTACTGCCAAGATCAACCGCATCTATTTAATAAAGTGGTTACCACCATCGGTGCAAAAAAATTCAGTATTCACGATGCGCAAATTATTACAACACAAGATGGTTATGTGCTTGATAGTTTTATCATTACGGAACTAAATGGTGATTTGGTGAAATTTGATCGTCGTCGTGAATTAGAAAGTGCATTAATGCTGACGTTACAAAGTGAAATGCGCCCGACTTTATCACTTCCACCTAATCGCCAATTGCAACATTTTTCGGTAAAAACCGATGTGCGCTTCTTACATGAAAGTAAAACGGAACAGACGGAAATGGAATTGATCGCTTTAGATAAACCCGGGTTATTAGCCGAAATAAGCCGGATCTTTAGTGATCTCAATTTGAATTTATTGAATGCCAAAATTACCACTGTAGGTGAAAAAGCGGAGGATTTCTTTATTTTAAAAAATCAAGACGATAAAGCTTTAACTTTACAAGAAAAAGAAAATTTGCGTGAAGTGATTTATCGGAAAATTAGGTAACGGAAAAAGTGCGGTCAATTTTGACACCATTATGTAGTTGTTGCACAAAGAGAATTTTATATTCAATATTTTGAGGTAGGGGGTGTTAGCCGTAGGCGTAACGCACCTTTTTATCAATAAATTTCATTACGGTGCGTTACGGCTTTGCCTAACGCATCCTACTTATTTTTCATATTTGAGAAAATATTTGCCAAGACCGGACCGGAAACATTGTGCCAGAAACTGAATAAAGCGCTTGGTACGGCGGCGATTGGGTTGAAGTGTGCCGCGGCAAGAGCTGCACCTAAACCGGAGTTTTGCATACCGACTTCAATGGCAATAGCTTTGCTGTCTGCCGTATTGAGTCTGAGCAATCTTGCGGCAAGGAAACCAATGAGATAGCCAAAGCAATTATGTAGTACCACTACGCTAAAAATGAGCAAACCGGATTCTACGATTTTATCTTTACTCACAGCAACGACAGCCGCCAAAATTAACACAATGGATACGACGGAAATCAACGGGGTGATTTGGCTTGCTTGTACAATGGCATTTTTAAATAGCGTCCGAGCGATTAAACCTAAGAAAATTGGGAAAAGCACCATTTTTAGCACCGACATAAACATTGCGGAGGCATCAATATCTAACCATTGACTTGCTAATACATAAAAAATTGCAGGCGTTAAAAGTGGTGAAAGTAAGGTTGAGATTGTGGTACAAGCTACGGAAAGTGCCGTATTGCCTTTCGCAAGATAGGTCATTACGTTTGAAGATGTGCCACCAGGGCAAGAGCCGACTAAAATTACACCGATAGCGAGATCAGAAGGTAAACTGAAAGCATTTGCTAAAAAGAATGCGATAGCCGGCATAATGAAAAATTGTCCTGCGACACCGATAAATACGGCTTTCGGATGTTTTGCCACTTCACCGAAATCGTTGAAAGTGAGCGTAATCCCCATCCCGAACATGACTAAGCCTAGCAGGTAAGGAATGTAGGGGGCGAAGATTTTAAACTCTGCCGGAAATAGAAATGCGAGCACAGCGAAAACAATTGCCCATAATGCAAAAGTTTTACTGATAAATTGAGTGAATTTAAGTAGTGATTGCATAAATTTTCCTTATAGCGGGTAGGTAAAAGTGCGGTCGATTTTAATGGTATTTTTCATTATTATGTAGATATTTTCGTTATTATATCGTTGTGATTTAAAATATAAATCAATCATCTTTATCAGTGCTAACCCATGAAGTTTCATCAAGCAGTCTGCCGAAATGGCTTTCCACCAGTCGTTTTGTGATAGTTGTTTGAGGATGGCAGAAAAGTTCTTGCGGTGTGCCGTATTCAATCATTTTGCCTTCATCCATCACAAGCACATGGTCAGCCATATGTTTTATCAAGCCGAGATCTTGTCCGACATAAATATAGGATACGCCTAGGCGTTCTTGTAAATCTAAAGAAAGGTTGAGTAGTTGCACTCGTACGGAGCTATCCAATGAACCTAGCGCATCATCAACGATAATAATTTCAGGTTCGAGAATAAAAGCTCGCGCCAGTGCGATCCGTTGTTTTTGGCTTACGGAAAGATTTTTTATTTTTAAATTTGTGTAGTCGGGATAAAGCCCCACCATTGCTAGGGTCTCAAAAATCTTTTGATTTCGTTTTTCTTCATTCCAATCTGTCGTTAGACGCAAAGGTGCATCTAATGCTTGCCCGATATTTTGACGGGGATTGAAGGCGGAATTGACATCTTGGAATACCATACGAATATGTTGGGCGCGGTAATGAGTATCTTCAAAATTTAGCGTGGTTCCGTTAAATTTAATTTCACCGCAGGTGGGCTTTATCATCCCTGCAATCATTTTTACTAAAGTTGATTTTCCCGAACCGTTTTTACCGATAATGGCGAGCGTTTGTTTTTGGTCAAGGTTAAAACTAATATTTTCTACGGCATAAGATTTGTTTGAGCCAAACCAATGGGCAGGACTATCAAAGGTTTTACTGAGATTCGCCACTTGCAATAATGACATAGATTATTCCTTATTGTTCGGTTCGGTGGATAAGGTTAACGGGGAATTAGGCATTGCTTCCTTCACTCTCTTTTCTCTAAAGTTAATCGGGAAATGGCAAGAGAATTCGTGTTGTTTAATACGATAACGGGCCGGCTTTTGAATACATTGTTTTTGTGCAAATGGGCAACGAGGCCCTAAACGGCAGCCCATCGGCATTTGTTCTAAAATCGGCACCGTACCTTCCAATGCCCCTAATTTGGTTTTAAAACCAAGCGGTTTGGTGAAATCGGGGACAGAATGAATAAGTGCTTGCGTGTAAGGGTGATGTGGTGTTTTTAACAACGTTTGCGTTGGCGCGTATTCCGTGTTTTGCCCGCAATACAATACGGAGATATTGTGACAAAGGTCGCTGATGTCGCGAATATTATTACTTGCCAAAAGAATGCTTGTTCCTAAGTTTTGATTCATACTTGAAAGTAAACGGGAAACTTGCAACGCCGTGATGGATTCAAGCGCATAAGTAGGTTCGTCTGCAATTAACAAACGAGGTTGATTCGCCACGGCAATGGCGATCATTACTTTCTGTCCTTCACCTTCGGTGAGATCATTGGGATAACTTGCCATAATGTCTTTATGTGCTTTTATGCCGACACGATGTAGTAACTCAATGGCTCGACGTTTTTTCCAGCCGAACCACTGCCACCATTTTCCGCGAAATGTCCAATTAGGAATGCTTTGAATAAGCTGTTTGCCGATTTTTCGACTTGGGTCAAGGCAGGTGAGCGGATCTTGGAAAATCATCGAAATTTCTTTTCCGACTAATTTTCTGCGCTGGCTAGGGGAAAGTTTTAATAATTCGATATCATTGAAACGGAAACGATCTGCCGTGACAACCCAATCTTCTTTAATGGAATTGCCGATGACTTTGGCAATCAAACTTTTGCCGGAGCCTGATTCGCCGACCAAACCCAATATTTCTCCTTCATTGAGGGTTAAATTTACACCGTCAACGATTTTGATTCGACCGTTTGGAGTCTTAATTTCAATATTGAGATTTCGTATATCCAGTAACGCCATAATTATTGATAATACTGATTAATGGCTTTGCACAAGCCGTGAGTAAATATAATGCTTAATAAAATTGTGATGATAATCGCAAAACCGGGAAGCAAAACAGCCCAAGGAGCAAGATAAATGAGTTCGAGAGAATCCTTAATCATTGCTCCCCATTCCGGCATCGGTCGTTGCGCACCGAGAGAGATAAAACTCAAGGCACTAATATCCAAAATCGCCACCACAAATGCCCGTGAGATTTCTTGAATATAGGTAACGGTAATATTCGGTAAAATCGTGCTACGCAGTAATTCACTATCGGATATCCCGTCCAACTTTAACATTATCACATATTCTTTTTTGAGTTCTTGTTGAATAGCGTGATAAACGGCGTGGATAAAATAGGGCAGTATCGCCAATAGTGTCGATACCATCGCATTGATCAAACTCGGTTCCATGAATGTGGAAATAATGATCGCAATGAGTAAAATCGGGATCGATAAAAACGTATCGAAAATATGCCCAAGAAAGCGTGCTTTGAACCCGCCCGATATTCCCGCCCAAATTCCTAGCGCACCACCGATAAGGGCGATGAATATGACAACGATAAGGGAAGAACCCACGGTATAGCGCGCACCGATAAGAACACGGCTTAATACATCACGAGCGAGATCGTCCGTGCCGAAGAAGAAGGCGATTTCTCCCTTTTCTACCCAAGAAGGTGGCATTAATTCTTTCCCTACAAACTCCATACTATCGCTATATGGTGCGATAAAAGGCGCAAAAAGTGCGGTCAAAATGATCAAAAGAAAGAGGTAAAAACTAAACAGGGCTACACGATTTTTACGAAATTGTAACCAAATTTGATAGATTGATGTGCTTTCACGAAATTCATCAGGTTCTTTATCTTGCATACCAACCTTTCTTATTAAACGGATCGAGAGTAAACATTATAATTTTCGCCAGTACGTCAATAGTAATAACACAAATCCCCAGCACGATCACTCCTGCAGAAATGCTGTTGTAATCTTGGTTGGCGACAGCGTCAATGAGCCAACGACCTATCCCCGGCCAACCTAACACGGTTTCAACCAACATACATTGAGTGATCAGCAAAGTAAAGACACGGGTAATATGCGGTATGAGCAACGGAAAGGTATTGCGGAAAACATATCGTCGCAAAATCTTCCACTTTGACCAACCTCGTGTAATAGCAACTTTCGTGTAGTTTTGTTGCAGGATATATTCGGCACGTTGCTGAATTATGCGGATAATTTCCATTGTCGGCAGAATACATAAAATGAGCGTTGGTAGAGCTAAATGTTGTAGTACGCTTTGTACGATTTTCGTACGATAAGGCACATCAACAAACCACACATCGATCACCGGAAAACCGGTAATCGGCTTAATTTCATAGAGTAAATTATATTGACCCGTTGCGGAAATTTCCCAACCGTAAATGGCCGCCATATAAAGCAAAATAGGGGCAAGCCAGAAAATGGGAATTGACAAACCGACATAAGAAAGGGTTTGTAAACTTTTAGAAAAAACACCTTGATTATTGACCGCACTTAGAATGCCCAAAGGAATACTTAAAATAAATGCGAGTAAAAGTGCGGTGAAACAAAGTTCTAAAGTGGGCGGAAGTACGGTAAAAATAAGCGATTTTAGCGATTGACCGCCATTGTAAGTAATCCCTAAATCCCCCTGTAACAAATTATTAAGATAGTGAAGATAACCACTGTAAATATTATTTGTAATAAGTACCGAATTTAGCGGATCGCGCATTAAAATACCGAAGCTGACTAATGTTAAAATAAACAGTAACAAGGCCACCCAAAGGAGATGACGTAATGCCGACCACAACATTATTTTTTCTCCTTAGTAAAATAGAGAGTCGAAAAATTCATATTGCCGAAAGGGCTGGTTTGCACGCCTTTTACTTTGCTATTGGCAACTAAAAAGCGTTTTGCATTGGCAATAGGCATAATCGGTAATTCTTTTAACACAAGCTCTTGTGCCCTATTGTAATTTTTTGCCCGTTCACGCAAAACGGTCGTGGCGAGGGCATTATCCATAAGTTCGTTAAATCGGTGATTGCACCAGTTGGATAAATTTGTGATTTCATTTTGGGTATCACAGCTTAAAATCGGACGCATAAAACCATCAGGATCTAAATTTCCGGCAAGCCAACCGGTTAAAATCATATCGTAATCTTCCGTTTTCTTATCAAGTTGTTCCAACAAAAAGGTACGTGTAACCGACCGCACTTTCACTTCCACTCCGGCTTGTGCCAAATCCCACTTTATTAATTCCGCCATTTTGAGCGGAGAGGGATTATACATTTGTTCTTCGTTCAGCACCCACATATTTAGATGTAAATTTTTATCTTGCAGAAATTTTTTCGCCTGTTTCGGAGAATAATCAAACTCAAATTCCGGCGTATTGATATTCGATGCCCAAGAAATATTAGGAATAATGTTATTCGCTACGGTTGCCGTATTATGGTAAATATTCCGAACAATACGTGCTCGGTTAATGCCTTGAGAGATTGCGTGGCGAATTTGTTCATCTTGCATCAAAGGTTTATTAAAATTAAAAGCAAGGTAAGACAGATTCATCCCTTCGACCGATTGCAGATAATAGCGAGCGTCTTTATCCTGTAAAAGCCCTAGCTGACTCACTTCCGGATAGGCGGCGATTTGGCATTCATTATTAAAAAATTTAATAAGCCGAGCCGTACGAACAGTAGAAAGATCGACTAAAATATGTTTGATTTTTGCTTCTTTGTTCCAATATTTATCATTGCGTAATAATCGCACGTACTGGTTATACACATAATCTTGTACTTGATAAGGGCCTGTGCCGACAGGGTGGGTGTCTAACTGAACCAAATTATCGTCCGCACTTAATTGATAAGCATATTCTTGCGAGAAAATAATGGCATATTGACTGGCAAGATGAGATAAAATTGATGAATCCGGCTCAAACAATTCGATTTTGACTTGGTAAGGATTGACCACTGTTACGGACTTAATTTTCCGATTTAACTTAATGCTATCAAAATAAGGAAAGCGTACTTTTTTAGCCTGTTCGTGAAATACGTGATATTGCGGGTTTTTATCGTATGCCGAATTATCTTGGCTAAAAAAAGTAGGGAGGTAAGTATCGTGTCCAAGTACACGATTGAGAGAAAATACCACATCTTCAGCATTAAAATCACGAGTTGGTGTAAACCAAGGGGTGTGGTGGAATTTCACACCTTTGCGTAAATAAATGGAAATTTCTTTTCCATCGGGTGAAATAGAATAAGATTGCGCTAAAGAAGGTGTTACTGTGGCACTATGATTTTTAATTTCAAACAGTTTATTGTAGATTTGTTCCGTTATCACATTCATACTTGTACCGGCATCAGCCGTTTGCGGATTAAAAGAAAATCCCGAGGCATTGGTACAATAAATTAAACCGTTTTCCGTTAAACTTTCCGGTACGCGTGGCGCTGCTTGAACTTGTATGAACAGGCCCAAGTTTAAAAGAAAATAGAAAAATAGTAAGTTTCGGCGTAACATAATGAATGCGTTATGATAAATTATGCCACAAATTGTAAGGTATATTGCCCAAAATGGCTAGATGTTGCTTTTATGAAGCAGGGTGTCATTCAACATAATTTTATCCAAGACCCTAATGTTTAATTCCATTCAAAAAGAAATCAATCAAATAATCAACCGAGGATTTGACCGCACTTTGCGCCTTGCTGTTACCGGTTTAAGTCGTAGCGGTAAAACCGCTTTTATTACCGGTTTAATCAATCAACTTCTATCAATTAATCAAACCACAAAAAATCACTTGCCATTATTTGAAGCGGTTCGAAACGGGGCGATTATTGCGGTAAAACGTGTTCCACAGCAAGACTTGAGTGTACCGCGTTTTGATTATGAAGAAAATTTAAACGCGCTTTCTCAACAACCTCCGCAATGGTGTGAATCAACCCGTGGCGTGAGTGAAACGCGTTTAGCCATTCGTTTTCAACGCCAATCGGGTTTGTTTCGTCATCTAAAAGAACGGGGTACGCTTTATTTGGATATTTTTGATTACCCGGGGGAATGGTTGTTGGATTTGCCTTTACTGCATTTGGATTTTCAACAATGGTCAACCGAACAGGCTCAAATTACTCAGGGCATTCGTGGTGAATTGGCAGAGCCTTGGCTTGATGAGATGAAAAAATTGGATTTAAGTGCAGTTGCTAATGAAGAAGTTTTGGCAAAAATAGCAAAACGCTACACGGATTATCTTCAACAATGCAAAATGCAAGGAATGCAATTTATTCAACCGGGACGATTTGTGTTACCGGGAGAATTGGAAGGTGCGCCCGCATTACAGTTTTTCCCTTTATTGCATTTAACGCAAGAGCAATGGAAAAGGCTCAAAAAAGAAGCTAAATCAAACAGTTATTTTGCAGTGTTGAACAAAAGATACGATTACTATCGCAATAAAATCGTAAAAGGTTTTTATGAGCATTATTTCTCTACCTTTGATCGCCAAGTGATTTTGGCAGATTGTTTAACGCCGCTAAATCATGGCCGACAAGCCTTTTTGGATATGCAAGCCGGATTGAATCAGTTATTTAAAAACTTTCATTATGGTAGCCGAAATTTTCTATACCGTTTATTTTCCCCACGTATTGATAAATTGATGTTTATTGCAACAAAGGCGGATCATATCACCAGCGATCAAATGCCGAATTTAATTAGCCTTATGCGCCAATTAGTGCAAGAGGGGGGGCGTCATGCTGAATTTAAAGGTATTGATATTGAATATACTGCAGTTGCCGCAATTCGTGCGACAAAACAAGTGGTAGTAAATAAAGATGGCAAACAGATTAAAGCGATTCAAGGTGTACGCTCTAAAGATAAGCGACCGGTTACTCTCTATCCGGGCACAGTACCAAGCAAATTACCCGGTCAAGAATTTTGGCAAAAACAACCGCACTTTGAAGGGAATGGGGAGAATTCCCACAACACGCCGTTCGATTTTGATTATTTTGAACCGCCACACCTTGAAGCGGGAGAGGCAATCCCCCATTTGCGAATGGATGCCGTGCTGCAATTCTTGTTGGGGGATCGTTTTGAATAAGGCTGGAAAAACCGGTACTATGTAGCACTTGAACAAATCATCGTAGGGTAGCGTTAGGCGAAGCCGTAACGCACCGCTTCATCATTAAAACTTGTTGTTGGTGCGTTACGGCTTCGCCTAACGGCACCCTACCCCAGGAAATATTGGAGATAAAATTCTCTTTGTGCAACTGCTACATAATACTGGGAAAACCTAGCTGAGATGTTTTTTAATATCAAGTGCTAATTGATCCAACATCTCATAACGTTTGCGATACATCGAACGTTTTTTACTGGCGATTTCCTCTAACGGTTTGCGTTCAACCTCAAGCGGTAACAGCCAATAAGGCTCTTGATAAACCGCTTGATTTTCTTGCCAAAATTCGTCGTAATTGAATAAAATTTTACTGCGTGCAGAAAGGCGATATTTACCTTGAAATTTGTGCGGAATACCCAACAGATCGCATTGTAGGTTTTTGGCTAATTCACGGAATACGTTCATCAGCATAAACATTGGGCGAACGCCGTGTAGATCTTTCGTTGCTTGTTTGACCAATCCCTGCGTGTTACCGTGGCGAGGGCCTTGAATAGACGCAATTAACAATTTGTTCGGCGATAAAAAAGTAAACGAAGCGTCATAAATACGTTCATTATTTTTATTGCGAATATTGACGGCAAAATAGCCTTCAAAAGGATCAATAAAATTTAAACTTAAATTAAGTGAAAGATCATCGCTTAATTGACTTAATAAAATGGATTGCTCACTAAGTAAACGGGAACAAAGTGTTAAGCCCAATTTTTCTTCCGCAATATTTAAATTTTGCGTAATCGCATCGAATCGTTGAGCGGCTGAAAAACGTTTATCGCAATAAGTGGTTAAAAGCGGGTTAAAACGATAATAATCTTGCGTGAAGAGTGGCTGCCACTGCGTCTTTTCATTTAAAAATGCGATAAGTTGTCGGCATTGTTTTTTGTGAATAAACGTGTAGGCATAGTAGCGAAGTTTTTCCCGTAGCTGTTTTGCGAACGGACGATCCTTTGAATAAGGATACATTTGCACATAAGTTGGAAATGAAATTTTAGTTGGCTTAATCATTTTGATATTGATGAGTAGAATGTCAGCGAAAACGATGACATAAAATTAGAAACAGGGCGTATTTTATAATGGAAAAGCAAATTTTCAACCAATATGATGAATCCGAGGCGGAAACTTTTCAGCCAAAACAGGAATTTATCGACGTAGAAACCATACCTGATGAACCTTTGGAAGGGGAATTACTTGATGAACGCTTTGAACAGGCGATGAAACCTAAATCAAAGACTTGGAAAACAACGTTAAAATTGACCGCACTTTTATTCGGTGCGGCAACCGTGGCGCAGTCGCTTCAATGGATTTGGGGTAGCTATCAAAATCAACAATGGATTTATTTGGCATTTTCCCTTGTAAGTCTGATCGTTATCCTGTTCGGTATAAAAGAAATCTTGCTTGAATGGCATCGTTTGAGCCGCTTGAAAAAACGCGAACAACTACAACAAGAAAGCCGTTTATTTTGGAAGCAAAGTGCGGTCAAAAATCATGATGTTTTTGAATATCGAGACGGCGAACAAAGTAAAAAACTTTGTTTGGAGATGGCGAAAAGTCTGCATTTAGACGAACAATCACCGATTCTTGTTCAATGGCAAAATCAACTAAATGAAACCTATTCGGCACAAGAAGTCGCACAGCTTTTTAGCCATCACGTGTTAAAACCTTTTGATGCCAAGGCGAAAAAATTAATTGGCAAAATGGCAGCGGAATCAGCTGTCGTGGTAGCGATAAGCCCTCTTTCTTTAGTGGATATGTTTTTTGTGGCGTGGCGAAATATTCGCTTAATTAATAAAATTGCGGAAATTTACGGCATCGAATTGGGCTATTTTACACGTATTCGTTTATTGCGAATGGTGCTAGTGAATATTGCTTTCGCCGGTGTAACGGAAATCGTGCAGGATATGAGTATGGATTGGCTTTCACAAGATATTACCGCAAAATTTTCCGTACGGATTGCACAGGGCATAGGTGTAGGGTTACTCACAGCCCGTTTGGGAGTAAAAGCGATGGAATTTTGCCGCCCGCTTGCATTTCAACCTTCTGAAAAACCAAAACTTTCACATATCCAAAAAGAACTTTTGACGACTATTAAAGATGTGGTGCTGAATAAAAAAATGAAAGAGAAGGAGTTGGTGTAACTTAATGTTTTTTATTGCTTAGAGAAATTTTCAAATAATAAAAAGTTCGATCAAAAATAGCGGTATTATGTAGTAGTTGCACAAATCATAGTAGAGTGCTGTTAGGCGAAGCCGTAACGCACCAATTAATAAGATTTTGTGCTGAAATGGTGCGTTACGCAAAGCTAACGCACCCTACCAAAATTAAATATTGGATATAAGTTTATCTTTGGGTGATTTCTATATAATAAAAAATAGCAATGTTTTAATATAACCGCATTTTTATTGCTAAAAATCCTAAAATACTTTTTCCACCGTTAAAAACCACTCCGAACTTCGGCGGGAATAAAACATTGGAATATTACTGTTAATTCGCCGATATTGATAATTTAACTTAGGCATAAAACCCTGCCATTGTAATTTTTGATGCCAAAGGGAAGCATTAAATTTCGTTTCTAAATCACGGCGTTTAAATTGATTTTGGCTATAAAAATGATTTGCTCTAAATTGACGCTTAAAATAACCTCCGCTGAGCCTTAATCCGATATTTTTATAATTAGCAATCAGACCTAAATTTCCACCCCATTTATTAGAAGATTCCGCTTTATCTTGGGTTAAATCCCGATTAAAACTTGCTCCGATAAATAAAGTAAAGCGAGGGTGTAGATAATAATATAAGGTGCTATTTAATTGGTTGGCATAACCATTATAACGGCGTGCCGTTTGTTGATCCGCATAACGTTTTTGTGTGTAGCTAAAACGGTTTGCAAGGCTAAATTTTTAGCTTAATTCCCGATTAAAGGATAAATTCACCCCATATTTATATAAAAAATCCCAATTCCGCTTATACGGAATTGGGATTTTTATCATTTTAATGGGGTGAAATTACCACTTATAGCTTAAATTTGCGCTGAAGCGGCGTCCTTCTCCGTAGTAGCAGGTGCTGTAAAAACAGCTTGCAACATATTTTTCATCCGTTAGGTTGGATACGTTCGCTTGCAATTCCCAATTGGTGTTGATGCGGTATTTCAACATAATATCCGCCAAGGTTTTTGCAGGGGCTTTAATATTATCCGAAGTGCCGTTTGATGAGGTACCGATGTAACGGATTGCTGCGCCTGCAATGAAATTATCAAGGAATTGATGGGTTACTTGAGCCGAAGCAGTATGACGAGGAATCAATGCAGGGCGGATAACATCACCGGTTTCTCGAATATCTTTCACTCGATTAAAGGTATAGCCTAATACGATTGCGGTTTTTTCCGCCACTTTAAAATTGGCGGCAATTTCAATACCTTTACTTTTCAATTCTTTTGTTTGGAAAGCATTGCCTGTAGCACTTGGAGTGAAGGCGTTATCTTGTTTTAAATCAAAATAAGCAAGGGAGAACGTTCCATCAATAAAACTTGGTAAATATTTGATACCGGCTTCATATTGTCTGCCTTCTGTCGGTTTATATTGTGCGGTTTCCGGCACGAAAGATTCCGAATAGCTGAAATAAGGCGCAAGCCCATTTTCTGCGACATACATTACACCGCCGGAATAAGAGGTATGATTAATTTTATAACTTTGCGATCCTTCTTCACCTTTGGCTCGGTCATTACGCACGCCGCCGGATAAATGCCAGTTACCGATTTTGACTTGATCTTGCAAATAGAAACCTAATTGACGTTGAGTTACATCATAATCAGGTCGGGCGTTATTCGGTACTTGAATGCCATTATAAATAGGCGATAAGCTATTAAGCGTATAAAGCGGCGTAAAAGTTGCCGGTACGGAGTACGGCATATAATAACTGTTGTATGCCCCTTTTGCCGTTAAATATTGATAATCAACCCCGAAGGTTAAACTGTTTTCATAATTATCATATTTCCAATTCTTAGTAAGGCGGTTATCAATAGAATGGCTTCTGGTTATGACATCATTAAATACCGCACCTTGCCCGATGATTGGGAAAACCGTTACGCCGTTTGAGAAAGCGGATTGCTGTTTCACATCTTGCATATTGAATTTGTAGTTTTGTGAAAAAGTTAAACTGTCATCAAATTTGTGGGTAAATTCATAGCCGAGTGAATATTGTTTACGGTTTAATGTGTCTGTTGTCGGATCGCCTAAGTTTGTTCGGCGGTCAATTTTCCCCAAGTTGGTTTGAAGTGTTCCCTGCATTGGGAAGAAACCTGTGGTTGGTACGCCCACATCTTTTTGCACGCTTGCCAACAGGGTGAGGGAAGTGCGGTTAGAAATATCCCAAGTTAAACTTGGTGCGAAATAATAGCTTTCCAGCCAAGTACCACGTAATTCCCCTTGTTTTTTGTGGTAATCGGCGACAAGGCGATAACGTACGTTTTCTGCCGCTTTGTCGCTAATATCCGCACTGAGGCCGCGTTCGTGTCGATTACCCAGCTTGAAATTCACTTCTCCTTTAGGTTCGGCAGTCGGACGTTTGGTGATTAAATTGATTAAACCACCGCTTTGTGCAGAACCGTAAGTCAATGAATCGGCACCTTTTACCACTTCTACCGCTTCTACGCCATACATATTCGGCGACCAATGGCTGTAGCCCGTATTATAAACGGCGGAGCCGTCAATGGTTAAACGGGAATCCATTCCGCGTACTTTTACCCAGTCATTGGTATCCAAATCCGCACCGTAAACCTGTGCCAGCGTACCTGTTTCATAGCGAAGGCTTGCATCAAGTTGATTTAATTCCCAGTTTTTTAGGGTTTCATCATTGATCACCGCAATAGAACGTGGTGTCATATAATCCACTTTACCGGCTTTGGCAACAGAGCCGACTACGTTGATTTCATCCAGTTCTTCCATGTTCTGAGTTTCCGCTTGGGCAGAATTAACGGCAAAAATGACCGCACTTGCCAGCGCACTATATACAAAGGTTTTTTTCATGTTTCGTTCCTATATTGAGGTTGAGGTAAATAAATTCACTATACTTTTCGTATCATCAGTAAAAAATAGCTTCCGCCGACTAATGTGGCGACTAATCCCGCCGGAATTTCATAGGGAAAGAGGATTTGTCGCCCGATCCAATCGGCAATGAGCATTAAAATGCTGCCTAATAAGGCAGAGAGTAATAATTGAGACCGCGCCCTATATACGCCCAAAAAGCCGGTTAAATGCGGTACGAGCAAGCCGATAAAACTGAGCGGACCGATAATTAGGGTAGCAAGTGCGGTCAAAATCGCACTAAAAATAATGATAATCCAACGCGTACTTTTGATATTTAATCCCAAGGCTTGTGCCATTGGTGTTTGCAACGCGAGTAAATCCAGCCGGAGGCTAAAAATCAAACTGATTGCCAATAAAACGATTGAAAGCAGGATAAAAGGCACTGAAAGTGTCGGATCAAGATTTTGTGTCGAGCCTGATGTCCAACTGATTAATTGATTGGCTCGCGGATCACCACTGGCAAGTGCGATGCGTTGTAAGGTATCAAATAACGCAGAGAGGCTAATACCTGTTAGTAATACTTTTTCCGGCAACATATGATTGCGTTGATTGATGAACGTAATAATCATTAGAGCAATCAATGCGCCGCTGATACCGGCTATCCAAAACCAAATGGTATCTTGCGCAGGAAAAATAAAAAGCAAGGCAAGAATCCCCATACTCGCACCGGAGGATACACCGAGCAATTCCGGACTAGCCATTGGATTGAGGGTGAGGCGTTGCAATAATATGCCTGCCACAGAAAGCAAAATACCGGCGCAAATAGCAATCAAAATACGTGGATAGCGCAATGCCATAATCGATAAATCCGAATCATTATTCGGTAAAAGTATTTTCCATTCCGAATGAAATGCGCCTTTCCCTACGCAAAGTACGATAAATAAAATTATGACAAAAAGCAGGATAATCAACCACGTAAAGTGCGGTCGATATTGACGGGGTTTTGGCGGTAAATGGTTGGTTAAGCGTCCGCTTTGCGGTAAGGCACGGAACATTAACCAGAGCAATAATGGTGTACCGAGTAAGGCGGTAACGGCACCTGTCGGTAAACTGATGTGATGATAGAAATTAATCAGTTGCAGTACTAGATCGGTGATAGTAAGCAACAATGCGCCAAGCACAAAGGAAGCCGTTAATTGCTTGGTGAACGTGCGGATGCCAAGTTGACGAACTAGGGTTGCGGCAGCCAGCCCTACAAAGCCTATCATTCCGACAACACTTACGACAGAAGCAATCAAATAAGCACTGAGAAGTAGTCCGATAAAACGGAGTTTGCCTACTGATACACCGAGACTTTTCGCATTGTTATCATTTAACGCAAGGATCGTGAATGGGCGGCGTAGTAAAAAAATAAGGCTAAAACAGACCGCACTTTGTAGCGATAAAAGTTGGCTATCCCGCCAACTTTCTTGCACCAATGAGCCGGCTCCCCATTGCGCTAAACCACGTGATTCTTCGGGATAAAATAACATCATCATACCGGTGAACGCACCAAAATAGAGATTCACTACAAGCCCTGCAAGAATCAATAATAAGGGCGACATTGTTTTCCGTATGGCAAGCGCCGTTACCATTAGCAAACTTAGCCCCGCTCCGGCAAGCGAGATGAGATTTGAGCCGTATTCCAATAAATGAGGGGCAAAAATTGCCACCAAAAAAAGACTAAATTGCGCACCGCTATTAATGCCGAGGGTGCTGTCGGAGGCTAGCGAATTCCCCGTTACTTGTTGTAATAATAAACTGGCGAGAGCAAGGCTGCCACCGGCAAGCAAGGCTATTGTGATACGTGGTAGGGTATAGCTTTGCAATAGCAATAAGTCTAAGTTATCGGTTGTGCCAAACAGATCCCAAATAGATGTATTTTCAGGCAATTGCACATTAAACAACGTACCGAACAAGGCGATAAACACACAGATTAAAAAAGTGATGAAGATAGCGGAACGATTTACCATATTTCACCGCCTTGTAATAATCCTTTAGCAAAAATAGGTACGAAACGTTGAGCGGAAGGAATTGCGCCGAATGTCCATACGGCGGGTAAAATCAAAGGTTCTCGGGCAAGAGGTAAATGTTGCCACAAGGTGTTATGGCTAAGTGCCGTGACAATATTATTCGGATAGGGTTTTATCACTACAAAGCGGGTATTTTCGGGGAGTTTTGCCAATTCGGTGATTTCGATATTTTGAAAACCCCAATAATTTACTTCAGGTAAATAAGCATTCTCAAAACCTAATTGATTAATTACCGCACCAAGTAAACTGTTTTTGCCATAAATGCGTAAATGGCGGGTATCGATAAACTGCACTAAAGCGATAGGACGATCCGTGAAAGGCTTTAATAACGTACGGTAGTGGCTGATAGTTTGTTCATATTCTGCAAGTAGGTGTTGAACTGCTGCCGGTTTATCAATGATCCTACCGATTTCTTGTGTGGCGGCAACGATATTTTCCCAAGCATTCCCTTCCTTATAAAATTCCACGTTATAAACTTTTCCGTAAGAAGATAACTTATTATTCAGTGAGGCATAAAATGAGCTGTGTATAAATGTGAAAAATTGCTTGCCTAATGAACGGGATAGGCTTGAAATGCGTTCTAAATTCGGTTGCAAACGCACACCTAAATCAATGATATTGGCGGGAAGTTGAGGTTCGATCACCCAAGTTTGATAACTTTTCACATCACCTACGGCAAGTGGAGCCTGCCCTAGTGCGATTAAAGTTTCCGCCACCGACCAGTCCACCGTGGCATAAGCGATTTGTTTCTCGGCAATGCTTTTGGTTGGGATAAAAAGTGCGGTCAAAATCAGGAGTGAATTTTTGAGTAATCGCAACATATTAATAAAAACTCACGGGACGATGGGTTTTAGGGTGTTCGATTACATTCAATTCGATACCGTAAATTTGCTGCAATGAAGGGATGTTTACGATCTCGAATGCATTGCCTTGAGCTAATAATTTTCCGCTATGTAACGCCACTAAGTGATCACAAAAGCGGGAAGCAAGGTTAATATCGTGAATCACAATAATGATCCCTAGATTGAGTTCTCGGCTAAGGCGGTGAAGAAGTTGCATCACCTCTACTTGATGGGCAATATCCAATGCGGCTAAAGGTTCATCAAGCAATAAAAATCGGCTTTGTTGGGCTAATAACATCGCAAGCCAAATGCGCGAACGTTCACCGCCGGATAGGGTATCGACTAATTGATTTGCAAACTTTTCCGTGTGGGTGAGCTGTAACGCATTTTCAATCGCTTGCTTGTCGCTTTTGGTTTCACGCCCGAATAAACCGTTCCACGCATAGCGTCCCATTGCAATGAGTTCTTGAGCCGTCATATTGGTGGCTTGAGGCAAATGTTGCGGTAAATAAGCCACACGTTTAGCAAAATCACGATTATGCCAATGTTTGACTGAACGATGATCTAATAAAATATCTCCGCCGGATATCGGCTGTTGGCGTGCCATCAATTTAATTAAAGTGGATTTTCCCGAACCGTTATGACCGATTAAACCGTATAATTTTCCGCTTTCAAAGGAAAGCGATAGGGGATGCAGTAAAACCCGTTGTGGTATAGAAAATGAAACTTGTTGAAGCTCAAACACAAATAACCCGAAAAAAACATCAAAATGATGGCGCGATTCTATATGAAAACCATTCTTATTTCAAACCCGTCTGATGATTAGATTATAACAATGGGCTAAACAGAAAAAATAATCGCTCAATAATGCGGTAATAAAATGGTCGAACGAACCATTTTTTGCTATCAAGCAGTTCGGAATCTTCAATATAACTTTGGTGCAGAATGGCCAATTCATTGGCGAAGGCACGATCTTCTACCGCAAGAGCAAGTTCAAAGTTTAAGAAAAAACTACGTAAATCCATATTGATCGTGCCGATCAAAGCAAGTCTATTATCAATCAATACGCTTTTAGTATGTAGAAGGCCCGCTTTAAATTCATAGATTTTTACACCGGCGGCGAGTAAATCATCAAAAAAAGTTCGGCTTGCCCAGCCTACCATAAGAGAATCGTTTTTCTTTGGTAATATCAGTGAAACCTCCACACCACGTAATGCTGCGATACGTAAGGCTTCCGCAATGCTATGGCTTGGTACGAAATAGGGGGAGGTGATCGTAATACTTTCACGGGCGGCGTAAATCGCCAAGGCTAAAGTCTGTGGCGCAAGATCGTCAGGAAATGCCGGGCCTGTGGCGATAACTTGAACGGAGTGGGTATCGTTATCTTCAATCGGTACGAGCGGACAATTCGGTAAAAAAAACATTAGCTCATTGCCGGTTTCAATTTCCCAATCCCAAGCATGTAAGCTATTTAATACGGCGGATACCGCACCGTTCACTCGTACCATTACATCAACCCAATTTCCCACATTGCTATCTTGTTTGAAAAAAGCCGGATCGACCATATTCATACTACCGGTGTAGGAAATTTGGTTATCAATAACAATAATTTTTCGGTGTTGGCGCAGGTCGATACGGCTGAAAAACATCCGAAATAAATTTACATATAGCGTTTCGACGATTTCAATACCTTGTTCACGTAAAGTTTTACAGGCTTTGCTTCTCAGAAAAGGACGACTCCCTACGGAATCTAATAAAATGCGAATTTCTACACCGCGTTGTTTGGCTTCTAATAAGGCTTGACTGATTTCTTCGATCATTCCTTTATTCGACCAAATATAGAACACCATATTAATGGAGTGCTGTGCTTGTCGAATATCGGCAATAATACTGCGAATGATACTTTTCGGCGTATCTAAAATATGTAATTCGTTTCCTCTAATGCAGGGAATGCCCAAACGGCGATGATTCAGATCAAAGAGTGGTCGATATTGTAGGCTTTTCGGTACACTGATAAGCTCCGTTTGCTGCGATAAACGGGCGAGCCACAGGCTGTATTTAGGGTGTAAGGTTTTGAAAGCGTTAGCACGCTTTGTTCCCAGCTTTATTTCACCGAAAATCAAGTAAGCCATCACACCAATGATTGGCACCAAATAAATCAACATCAACCAAGAAAGGGTGGCGGAAGAAGATTGTTTTTTTACTAAAAGGCGAAGCGTAACCGAGATAATTATTAACCACGCCAACAAAGGAATAATATAAACCAGTATGATATGTTCAAAATTCATAAAATTTTAACCGCACTTATGAAATTAGATATTCTTTATCAATATCGTGATTTTATCATTATTTACAAGCCTTATGGTGTAAGTGTGCATAAAAGATAATGCTGAAGTGATCTGCCCCAAAAAGTTGGACGAAATAAACCAACTAAGTCAGGGGCGGATTTTTTATGACCAAATCACCGATTTTTATCTTGAAAATCACTTAGATGTTTTGCTTACCAAAAAACAACTTCAACTTTCCGATATCACGGAAATCAAAGCGAAAGACGGCAGTAAATGCTATGTCTCACCGACATTAGACCGCTTCAAACGCATCTTACAAGAAAACGGTATTGTGCAGAGTATGTCAAGAAAGGGAATTACCTTGATAACGCTATGATCGAGCGCTTTTTCGGGCGGATGAAAACGGAATATATCTATGGTAGGTATTTCGACAATGCCGAGGAGGTGGCACAAGCGGTGAGGGAATATATTCGGTATTACAATGAGGAACGAATACAATTAAAACTAAAGGGTTTGAGCCCGGTACAATATCGAACTCAACCCCCTTGCTAAACTGTCTAACTTTTGAGGTAGATTTTTGCATAAAAAATAGTCAATTTGAAATACAAATGGAAAAGCTTTCTACTGAACTGAAGGAAAATTCAGGGGCAACGCCCCTTTCCCTTTGTTTTTGAATTTTTTAACTAAAATTAAACTTAATTCCAATCGTTTTTAACACGATTTGCTCTTGCGTTAAATCATTCACCACTAATGGATTTCGTTCCAAATAGCCTTTTTCAAATTCCAATTCCCAATTTTCTCCGCCGTGATTGATGTGCAGAATATCATTGTCGGTAAATTCTGCTGCTTGGCGGGAGCGGTTGATAATCACGGCTAAACGTAATAAAACGATTAACGCGATTGTATCCCGTTTATGAAATAAACCCTCTTTAGGTAATTCCAAGGCTTTGAACGACTTAATATGAAAGCGGACTAGATTAACCAAAAGTTGCTTTTGTTCCGGGGAGAAGCCCGGTAAATCCAAACTTTGTAACATATACGCGGAATGTTTTTGTACACCGCTGTGATTTAATACCAATCCGATTTCATGTAGCTGAGCGGCAGCGGATAAAATGCTGTGCATTTCGTCAAGTTGTTCATTATTGTGCCAATGATTGTATTTTTGTAGCAACACATCGGCAGTGTGACTAACGCGGCCGGCTTGCGACTGATCAATGGCAAAATTTTTCATCACGCTGTTTATAGTACGTTGGCGAATATCATCCACTTGAAAGCTTTGCTCTAAACCGTACATCACCCCTTCACGTAACGCACCGTCGGAATAACGCATTTGTTCAATACGAAAGGTTTCAAACACAGCATTTAAAATGGCTAATCCCGGTAAAAACAATGCCAGACGATCTTCTTCCAATCCGGCGATTTTGAGTTTATCTAAGCTATCAAATTTCAGTGTTTGATCAATGAGCTGTTTCAAATTACCGGCAGTAATAACATCGCTATTGTAATTGGCTTGTATCACTTGGCTAATAGCTTTCACCGTGCCGGATGAGCCTAACACCGCCTGCCAACCTAAATTACGGTAATCCCAAGACAGATCTTCAATTTTTGCCAAGGCGGCTTTTTGTGCTTTATGAAATTGCTTTTCACTGATTTTTTTGGTATCAAAAAACGCTTTGGCGAAACTCACACATCCCATATGTCGGCTTTCACAACGCAATGGTGTAAAACCGTCACCGATGATCATTTCCGTCGAACCGCCGCCAATATCCACCACCATTTTTCGACCATTTTCCGGCTGGGTATGGGAAACACCTGAATAAATCAATTCGGCTTCTTCCTGACCGGAAATAATTTGAATCGGAAAAGGATAAACCGCTTTAGTTGCCGCTAAAAAATCTTGATTATTGACCGCTCTTCTGAGCGTATAAGTCGCGACAGTACGCACATTTTCAATGGGAATACCCTGCAAACGTTCGGCAAATAATGCTAAACAATCCACACCGCGTTGAATAGCAGCTTGATTTAAACGGTTTTTGTTATCCAGCCCGTCCGCTAACTGCACACGCTGTTTTAAACGGGATAAAACTTGAATCGATCCGTTAACAATGCGGACTATCATCATCTGAAAACTATTGGAACCTAAATCTACGGCGGCAAAGTGCGGTCGGTTTTCGGCTTGTTTTTGTGTGTTCATAATAACTCTTTAGTTACTTTTTAGTGTCGGCTTTATTTGCCAAGTATTCATAAATGGCAATCTGCGAACGACAAGCCGGTTTGTCATTGCGGACATATTCATTTTTTTCATCCGCATCAATAATACGGGCTTTTACATTATCTGCAAGCTGAATATTGAGAATATCGATCACACATTGTTTTGTCCGAGCATCATACAACGGTGTGCCCACTTCAATACGGCGGTCTAAATTACGGGTCATTAAATCGGCAGATGAAATATAGACATCCGGATCACCTTCATTTTCAAAATAATAAACGCGTGGATGCTCTAAAAAGCGATCGACAATACTGATAACATGAATATTTTCACTGAGATTTTTCACTCCCGCACGTAACGCACACATTCCCCGAATAATCATTTTCACCGTCACACCAGCTTGACCGGCCTCATAAAGCAAATCAATAATTTCCTGATCCACCAGATTATTGACTTTAAAAATAATACCGCTTTTTTTGCCATCCTTTGCGTTTTTGATTTCCCGTCTTACCAGCGACATTAAATTTTGACGAACATTGACCGGAGAAACCAATAAATGATTGAAATTTATCGAATTAAATGGCATTTCAATAAAACGGAAAACATTGCTGACTTCTTTGGTAATTTTCGGATTTTTGGTTAATAATGCGAAATCCGTATAAATTTTTGCGGTATTTTCATGGAAATTCCCTGTTCCCACATGCGCATATTCCACCAAATTTTCCCCTTCTTTTCGGGTAATTAAAAAGAGTTTTGAATGGATTTTAAAACCCGGTGATGAAAACACTACTTTGATATGGTTATCTGTCAGCATTTTAGACCAATGAATATTGGCTTCTTCATCAAAACGGGCTTGCAGCTCAATAATTACCGTCACTTTTTTACCGTTATTTGCCGCATTAATTAACGCCTGAATAATACGGGAACGAGAAGCTACACGATATAAATTAATCTTCAACGAGATGACATTCGAATCAAAAGACGCTTGGCGGAATAATTCACAGATCACATCAAAGCTATGATACGGATAATAAAGCAGAATATCCTGTTTACTGATAACATCTAAAATCGGACAGCGAGATTTAATTTGAGGATGCTGAATAGGTGGCAATGAGCTATTTAACAACTCTTTTTTACCGAGATCCGGAAATTGCAACAAATGCTTGAAACTTAAATAACGTTCACCTGCTTCAATTGAGTCTAAATTACTCATATTCAACCGCTCTTTTAATAATTTCAGCAAACCTTTCGGCATGTTTTTTTCATATAAAAAACGCACGGGTTGAGCGGCGATACGTTGTTTCAAACTGGAAGACATTAACTCCAACAAGCCGTATTCCACTTCGGTCACCAGATCATATTCCGCATCACGGGTCATCTGAATAGAATAAGCGGTAATTTCATCATAATCAAATACGGAGTTGGAAAAAAGTTCATTCAAACAAAAACGGATAATATTATCTAATAAAATAATACGCCGATGGCGTTTATAACGTTCTTTCGGCAACACCACAAAGCGGGAAAGTTTATCGGAAGGAATCGGCAATACCGCCAATTGAGAAATTTTTTTATTTTTCTTCAGTTCGACAATAAGGTTTGAATTATGTGCATTTAAAGAAGCGGATAAATCAATTTCTTCATTTAAAATTATCGGAAAAATGTGTTGTTTGATTTCTTTTCGAAAATACGCTTTCAGCCAATCTTGATGAAAAACGGAGAGTTGACTTTCATTAATTAAGAAAATTTGATGTTTTGCCAATCGTAACATCAAACGATTGTATAATTCCGAAAATTTTTTGTTTAACTGCTCCGTACGTTTTTGGATTTTCTTTAAATACGTACGGATTTGTTTAGCAGGTAACGATTCCTGATTACGAATTATCAGCAGCCGGTGCTTTAAATTCGCAAAGCGAACTTGATAAAATTCATCTAAATTAGAGGCGAAAATACCCAAAAAGCGGATACGCTCCAATAATGGATTGTCTTCATCTGCGGCTTCTTGTAAAACACGTTCATTGAATGCCAACCAACTCAGTTCTTTAGCGGTATATTTTGTTTCATCATTTTTGTTTTTAAAAATCATCATTAATCGTCCCCATTGTGATATTTTTCGCTTTATCAGAAATTATTATCTTGAGGACGCTATTCTGACAAAAGTTTATGACAATTTAATGACTTGTAAAAATCTTCTATATAGAAAGAAAATTGAAGATGAACGTTTTATAACCGCTCAATTTATTTAATAATACTAACTTAATGATTGTGGCAGTATTTTTAGACTTAGTGTAGAAACGTCGAGTATTTAAAGGTTAAATCTCGCCTTTCACAATGGGGCGACATAAAATCTACCTGCCGGCAGTGGCGGCTAAATGCCTCAAACCGACAAAATCCACCAATTACGGGTGGCGATGAAAAGTCTTGGCAATCCGATTTTAGGCGATAAATTATATGGCAAAAACACTGCGGAAATTGACCGCACTTATTTGCACGGGGAAAGATTAGCATTTGAATTTAAAAGGGAAAAAATGGAACTATTTGCTATGCCGAGAGAGGGAATTATTTGGCAGAAAGAATCCGTGCAGCATATTTTGCAAGATGTGTTTGGATTGGGAGGGCAATTTAACTCAAAGGCGATTTTAAGAAATGAGGAGAGATCCTGTATAATGCCCCACAATTTTGCAAATAAATTTACAATAGGAACTTAGATGAAATTTATCTCTTTTAATATTAATGGGTTACGTGCTCGTCCGCATCAGCTTGAAGCGGTGATTGAAAAATATCAACCGGATGTTATCGGTTTACAAGAGATCAAAGTGGCGGATGAGGCATTTCCTTACGAAATCACCGAAAATTTGGGTTATCACGTGTTTCATCACGGGCAGAAAGGGCATTATGGCGTGGCGTTATTCACCAAGCAAGAACCTAAAGCGATTCGTCGTGGTTTCCCAACGGATGCGGAAGATGCACAAAAACGCATTATTATGGCGGATCTTGAAACACCATTTGGTTTGTTGACGGTGATTAACGGCTATTTTCCACAAGGTGAAAGTCGAAATCATGAAACGAAATTTCCGGCAAAAGAAAAGTTTTATGCGGATCTCCAATGTTATTTAGAACAAGAGCACGATAAAGCGAATCCGATTTTAATTATGGGAGATATGAATATTAGCCCGAGCGATTTAGATATTGGCATTGGTGAAGAAAGCCGTAAACGTTGGTTGCGTACCGGTAAGTGTTCTTTTTTACCTGAAGAACGGGAGTGGTATCAGCGTTTATATGATTATGGTTTGGAGGATAGCTTTCGTAAACTGAACCCGACCGTTAATGATAAATTCTCGTGGTTTGATTATCGCTCAAAAGGCTTTGACGATAATCGCGGTTTGCGAATTGATCATATTTTGGTGAACCATAAATTGGCAGAACATTGTGTGGATGTCGGCATTGCACTAGATATTCGTGCAATGGAAAAGCCTTCGGATCACGCACCGATTTGGGCGGAATTTAAATAGGAATAAAATATGGATATGGCGAATTGGCAGAATTATCGTTCCACAGTGAACAATATGCCTGCTGTGTTTACGGCAAACATTGAAAATATCGATCTCTTTCATGATAAGCGTTGCAATAAAATCGTGCAGTTTGCCATTAATTATGACGGAGACGAGACGGGGTTACCCTCTGAAGATGAATACGATAAGTTAATTCATCGCATATTCAAAATTTTGTCACAATTGACCGCACTTCCGAATGTATTTTTTGCAGGACATTTTATTTGTGGCGGGCAAGCGAAAATGCATTTTTATTGTGAGCATTCGGAGATTCTATTGGAAACCTTGGCGCAAATTGATTTTGCAGAAGATGTGAGTGTTCAAGATGATCCGAATTGGGACATTTATTTTGACTTTTTACTTGCTTCTCCCCTTGAAATTAAGATGAATGCGACAGAAGAATTGCTTGGGTTATTACAAAGTAAAGGGCGTGATTTAAGTGATACTTATATAGTAGAGCATCGTTTCCATTTTGATGAAGAACAAAAAATGTTTTCTTTTATGGATGAGTTAAGCCTCGGTAATTATTCGTTTATTACATTGCAATATTCGGCACAACCGATCCGGTTTAATGAAGAGGATGAACCTTACTATTTGGTGAAACTTGAGCAAGAAATTTCACTTGATAATAGTGAGATTTTTGAACTGGTTGAGATGTTTGAGAAAATGGCTACCCAGTTTATGGGCGAATATATCGGCTGGGAATGCGATAGCTTAATGAAAGAAAGTAATCAGCTGAACTAAAGTATATCTACTAGGGGTAGGGTGCGTTGAGCTTTGCGTAACGCACCACTTCATTTATTGGTGCGTTACGGCTTCGCCTAACTGTACCCTACAATGATGACAAGGATTTGTTCAACTATATAATAATGAAATATTATTCAACCCAAGTGACAATTTCATCCATTGCTTTACGGGATTTTTTCGTAATATCACGCGAGCGATAGCCAAATGTGGCAGCAACAGATACCCCATATTCATTCGGATCGAATAAACCTTCTTCTGCAAGAGTTTGGTTCATTAATTCATAATTGAACCCTTCAATCGGGCAAGAGTCAATGCCTAATGCCGCAGCACCGGTAAGCATATTGGCAAGGGCGATGTAGGTTTGTTTACTGCACCAATCAAATAAAGTGCGGTCACTTTCCAGCAAATTCATTTCATCTTCTTGCAATGCTTTGTATTTTTCTAATGCTTGTTTTTGCTGTGCTTCGTTTAACCCTTTCCTTGTCATTACATCAATAAAAAACGGGCTGTCATAACGGGCATTTTTCTTGGCGAGTAATACGACAACGTGGCTACAATCATTTAGCTGATTTGCCATACCCCAGCTAAAAGGTTTGATTTTTTCGCGTAAGGTTTTATTTTGAATTACTAATAATTTCCAAGGTTCAGAACCCACGGAACTTGGCGAAAGGCGGGCGCATTCTAAAATAGCATTGAAATCTTCATCACTGATTTTTTTACTTGAATCGTAATAGCGGGTGGAGCTACGTTGATTAAGCAATTCAATAACTTCTTTGGCGGTAAGTTTTATCATCATTTTTTCCTCTATAACTAAAAATCCGATACTATGTAGCTGTTGTACAAAGGGAATTTATATCCAATATTTATTGGGGGAAGGGACGTGAGCTTTGCATAACGCACCCTTTCATCATTAAATCTTGTTAATTGGTGTTACGGCTTCGCCTCTAACTGCTCCCAACATAATTTGTACAACTGCTACATAATAATGTAAAAACGTATCTCATTTTACGCTATTTATCCGTCAAGTCTAAGTAAGATTGTTTCATCTCTTTAGTTTGTTTTATACGGATTTTACTTTTTTTAAGCAAAAAATACTCACTAAAATTAATGCCGTGGCGACATAAAACACTGAATTATAATGCCAAATCTCGGCAATAATACCGGCAATCGGGCCACCGATAACCCAGCTTGCTTTTGCGGCGTTGCTAAAAAGCGTAGTGGCGGTGCCCATCTGTGTCGGCATAAGATCTTGGAAATAGATCATACCGATTGTGGCTGTAATACCAATGAAAATCGCATTCAAGAACTGTAATGTGACGAAGTGCCACGTTTGTGTTGCGAATACTATTCCGATATAAAACAAGAGTCCGGCGAATAATGCAAAAGCGATTAATTGTTTCTTTGTGAAATATTTTGTCAGATAGCCGGCGATGATCATCACAGGAATTTCTAATCCTGCTGCGGTTCCCATTAATATTCCTGCAAGTTCCTTGTCTAGTTGCAATTCATTGATAATGAATAACGGCATATTGATCAAATACATACTATTACAGGTCCATAAAAGGAGATTGGCGATAAAGAGATAAACCACACTTTTACGTGGTGATGTTTGTTCTGAAACATCTAATTTTTTGACCGCACTTTGGCGTGAGATTCGAGGTAATAGCAAACTTACACCTGCACAGAGCAAAAATGCGAACCCTGCCACCAGATACATATACTCAAAGCCCCAGTTTAGTGCGATAAAAAAGGATAACGGTGGGCCAACAATCCAAGCAAGGGAAATTTGTGTACGCATAATTGTGCTGAACATAACGGCTTCTTTGTCTACACTTTCCGCATATTCCCGAGCCAAAGCAAAGGATTGAGGATTAGCGGCAGAGCCTAAACCGAGTAGTGTCGTAGCCAATAAAATCAAAACATAATAATTACGGTTATAGGCAAATAATAAGCAGCCCGCAATAGCAATTAAGCAACAATAAATTATTATTTTTCTGCGATCCTCTTGATTATCTGAATATTTCGCCACGGCTTGGCTGAGAATAATACCGATAATGGCATTGACAGAGTAAAATAATCCGACAAAGAAAGGAGAAACTTGGATTTCTTGCGAGAGAAAAAGACTTAATGTGGGCGTTTGAAATGCGGAGGCAATTCCCGTGAGGAATGCGATAAGAAGAAAATTAAAGGCGATGAGGTTTTGAGGATGTTGTCGGTTTTTTAGCATGATGATTTTATATTATGAGCGCTGTTGGTAGAGGATTTCGCCCGAAGGCGAAATCACGATTAAATGAATTGAATTGCTTTCGGGTATCCCACCTCAATATCCAATTCACGATCAGAAACGACAATATTTTCTCGATTTTCAATAAAGAATCTGGAAGTCATTACTTTTTCCCCATCATTTAAGAAAATTTCCATAATTGAACGGTCAAAGAAAATCTCCACATTGTGCAGTTTGCTGATTTCACAATAACGTTGCATGCCAAATTTTTCCATCAGTTTCGTTTGTGTCGATTGGCTTCGATCTAAACAAATCAGCCCGTTTTGATAAGACAAACGCAATGTTTCGCCTTTTTCATTGAGGAAAAAACTCAAGTCGAAAGGCTGATTTTGTGCGTTAAATTTTAGATAAGCGCGATCTAAATCTTGAATTGAGGTTTTTCCTTGCAGTCTTTGCTTGGAAAGTGCGGTCATATTTTCATAAATTTTTGCGATCGGTCGCTGATATAAACGGTTATTCTCAATATGAACTTCACGTGGCATTGTGAGGGAAGAATGCCATTTGAATTTGTCTGTCGGATAAGTTAAATCCGGTAATCCGATCCAACCGAACATAATGGTGCTTTGTTTGTTTTCTAAACCGCCAAAAGTTTGTGGTGCATAGAAATCAAAACCTTGATCAAGCTCGGCAATATATTCAGTTTCCAGCGTATTGCGGTTTAAATGACCTATTGCATAAGTAGCGTGATAATTGTTTTGGAATTGGTGGGTTTCACGATCTTTGCCTTGTGGCGACCAGACGAAAATATCTTTATCGCCCAGCTTAAATAAATCCGGACATTCCCACATAAAAACGTTTTGATTGTTGAAATCAGGAATAGATAATTCCCCTAATAAACGGGGGGTATCCTCTAAATTATCCATTTCAAAGAGAATTGCCGTGCCGGTAAGATTTTTACGTTGTGCGCCACATACAAAGCGAATTTTTCCGTTTTGTGCGAAATAAGGTTTAGGATCGCGTACGTGTTCCGTGTAACCCTGAGGGGCGTTTTCGATTAACGGGCGTTTGCTGATGAGTTTTCCATCTAAATCAAAAATCGCTAAATTTTGATAAGGCACACGTTGATTATCACTTGGGCGGCGCGTATTACCGGTATAGAACATTGCCAACTTCTCGCCCACTTTTAATGCACCGCCGGAATAGCAGCCGTGGGATTCAAATAATTCGCAAGGAATCAAATCATCTGCGGATTGATAAGTTTGAAAATCACCTGTAATAAAATGCTTCCAGTGTTTCATACCGTGCATCGCATCGAAAGGAAACCATTGATAAAACAAATGATATTTTTCACCGTCAAAAATCAACCCGTTCGGATCATTTAATAATCCTGTTGGGGGGGCAAGGTGGTAAGTCGGGTAGAAATCTTTATCGCTTTCTACCATTTTGCGTACTGCGGAAAGTTCACCCTGTTCTGCAGCAAGAATACTCTTGTATTTACCGTTGTTGAAAATAATCATAGTCGTCCTATTTCGGGGAAGTTTCGTTTAAACAAGCATAGCGGGCGTTCATCCTTTCAGCCCATAATTTTAACGGTGCGATAACGGCGTGTTTTGAGGCATAAGTCCAATTATCACGGAAAAGTAAAAAATCAATCGTACAGACCGCATTCAACGTACCGATATTTAAGTCTTCGCCAAAGGCATCAATCGTTTTTTGAAGTTCAAATAGGCTTTTTTCCGTTCGTTGGAAGATTTGTTCGTGGCGTTCTTTCCACCATTCGGATTGGGGGCGAGAGTGTTTTTCAGGAATAATCGATATTTCGTTTTCTAAAATACCATCGGCTAAATAATGTAGCCGAAGCATTTGCCAACGCTGTTCATCTTTTCCATAAAGTGAAGGTCGTGCCCCTAATTGATCGAGATATTCTGCGATGAGCGAGCTATTGTATAACCATTCGCCGGTTTTGAGTTGTAACGCCGGTAAGCGGCCAAGAGGATTATCTTGATTATGAGGGGAATTTTTATCTAAGCCGCTGGTGGCCAGTAATAATTCAATTTGATGCTGAAGTTGGTGATGTTGAATGACTGCAAGCACTTTTCTAGCGTAAGGGCTTGTAGTGGAATACCATAGTTTCATAAAAACTCCTCAAAAAATTATACACAATCACTTAAAACGATTGTTATACCTTACGGTACCGTTGGTGAAACCAACGTTCAAAATCTAAAGATTTTTTGACCGCACTTCTTAAGGTATGGTGGATTAATTTGCTAAAAATTCTGCGAGTTGCATTTTGTTCGGCAATGCCGACATCGCACCTTTAGCTGTGGTGGCTAACGCTCCGCAAGCATTTGCCTGGCGGATAATTTGTACTAATACCTCATTATTTTTCCAATCTTTATGTTGGGAAAGTCCGGCTAATAAACCGCCGACAAAAGCATCGCCTGCACCGGTGGTATCTACCGGTTTTAAGGCTTTTCCTGCAATCACCTCTTTTTTGCCGGAAAGATGATATAACGCCCCGTCTTTGCCGAGGGTAACGATAATCAATTTTTCAGGGTAAAGTGCGGTGATTTTATCAAATGCTTTTTCAAGGCTATCGGTATTGGTTAAAAGTGTGAGTTCTTCTTCTGAAAATTTTAATACATCAGCGAGAGCAACGGCTTTCATCACGACAGTTTTCATTTCATCTAAACTAGCCCAAAGGGATTCACGCAAGTTCGGATCGAATGAGAAGAAACCGCCCGCAACTTTAATACGGCGAATGGCTTCAAAAGTGGCTTCCCGTGACGGATTATTGATAAGCGCAATAGAGCAGCAATGTAGCCATTCACCGGCTTGAAATGGGGGTAAATCACCGATTTGTAAGAATTGATCCGCACTTGGATTCACCATAAAAGTAAAGCTACGTTCCCCGTTATCCAAACCGACAACAACCGTTGAAGTACGATGTTGCGGATCTAAAATCATATGAGCAGTATCCACATTTTCGGTCTTCAAGGTTTCTTTCATAAATTGACCGAGCGGATCATTTCCCACACGTCCGATAAATCCGCTTTGGCTACCCAAACGCGCAACACCCACCGCAACATTAGCCGGTGCACCGCCTGCACAACGTAAATAATGATTTTTCCCATCCGGAATCAGATCGACCACCGCATCACCGGTTACCCAAATTTTTTGATTCATTGTTTTTCCTTTTAAAATTTTGTTGAAAAATAACCGCACTATGCGGTATTTGCATAAAAATTTTACCCTATATTTGTCAGGTTCAATTATAGCAAAAGACAATGATGATGTACTATTAGCTTATATGGTCTAATAAAATAATTATTTATACTTTAGATTTCAACTGTCACTGTGGTTCTCAAAATTGATTTTTATATACGACGGGCTTTAGCTAATAAAAATATCGAGTTATTTCAGAACAGAATTAAAGTGTTTTTTGATTTTAATCAATATAACCTCAGCACGTTTTAGATAAGCAGCATAATTCCTGAATTATGCTTGATATATGAAGATAAATATCTATAATCTGTTTAAGTTTTTCTTTTAACTTAGGTATTGAGGAAAATATAATGTTGCAGACAGCAGACAGCAGACAGCAGACAGCAGACAGCAGACAGCAGACAGCAGACAGCAGCAGACAGCAGACAGCAGACAGCAGACAGCAGACAGCAGACAGCAGACAGCAGACAGCAGACAGCAGACAGCAGACAGCAGACAGCAGACAGCAGACAGCAGACAGCAGACAGCAGACAGCAGATATAAATATCTAGCCTTTCAGATTTTTTTCGCAAAAACCCTAGCCCAAACCAGATTTAATTTATTAAGTCTGGTTTGGGCTAGGGTTTTTGTTTTTTCAATTTCCCTAGTCCCCACATACTTGAATTATCATTATGAACTACGGAAGTGGTGGTTGTCGTAATGTTTTCTTTTCTTTGAGGTTTTTGATTGATTGCATTGGGTAATACAAACATAAAAATACCTTGGAGAACAGTATGTATTTTTTAGAGAAAATGATTAATAGAGGTCTCTTTATGAAAAAAACATTACTTGGATTGACAGTCGCATTTGTCTTTACTGGGTGTGCTAGAAATATTGATCAACCGTTAGAAGTGTGGAGTAATTTTGAGCAAAGTAAAGTTCCCACACAGCTAGGCAAAAACCAAGCTTTGGCGGTGTTTTATCGTCAAGATGATGTGCAGGGGCCGGCGGTTAATGTCTATGTTGATGGCAACTATCAAGCATCATTATTACCAAATGCATTTACACCGATTACTGTTTGTGCAAATAAGCATTTGTTTACTACTTCATTTACGACAAATTCACAGTTTGGTAATCGCACACAAGGGATAACTCATACATTACCTATCAATGAAATTACTTACATCAAAGTGAGCCAACAAAATAACAAGTTAACCTTTGAGCGGGTAGAAAGTGCGGTCGGTTCTGAGGCTGTTTCTAAATTACCAAAAGAAAATCAAACGCTTTCTCGTGTTCCTTCTCCTAGGAATTGTAGTCCCGCAGTATTAACTGTTGAAGCATTAGATGCTAGTGCATTATTTGCGTTTAATAAATTCGGTTATAAAGATATTTTGCCTAAAGGAAAAGCAAAAATACAAGAATTTGCAGAAAAGGCAAAAACATTGCCGGCTATAAATGAAATTCAAGTATCCGGTCACACAGATCCTGTTGGTTCAAACCGTTACAACAAAGCGCTTTCACAAAAACGTGCTGAAACGGTGAAAAATGCGTTACAGAAGTCAGGGGTAACTGCACCAATTAGTGCTGTGGGATACGGAGAAGCCGAACCGGTAGTAAGTAATTGTGAACATTACAAAGGTGCCGCACGTAATCAGTGTAACCAAGCAAATCGCCGAGTTGAAATTGCTGTGTATGTAGATTAATTTTTAGGAGAAATTTTATGTCAACAACATTAAAAGTATTAAGTGCTAAAAAAGTTATTGCCAGCCATCAAATTAATCAGGGTGATGCTTTGGTAATTGAGGCCAGAGATAAATCAAATTATCAATTAATTGATGATCAAACTGGGCTTGGTCCGCAAAATATTATTACTAAACGTGAAGGAAAGGATTTAAAAATCTTTCTTGAAGATGGTGATATGAACGCTGATGTAGTAATAAAAAACTACTATGGTAACGATCAATCGGAAGAAGTAACAAATTTATTAGTCGGTCAACATGAAAACGGCAATATGTATGCGTATGTACCGGAATCAGGTTTAAAATCCGATGCGGTTAGTATGCTTGCCGAAGAAGTTGTTGCGCCACAAGCCCTTGGCGGTGAAGAATTAACTAGTGCATTTTGGGCGTTTAACCCGTGGTGGTTGCTTACACTTGTTCCACTTGTTACAGGTATTGCTATTGCGGCTAATAATGGAAGTTCGGGTAGCTCTACAAGTAAGGTTGATGCCGGAGAATCCGCCGAAGACTTAGTGAAAAAAGCGGAAGAAGCAGAAGCGGCGGCGGAAAAACTGCTTAAAGATGCGAACGAAGACGGCACCATTACGCCGGAAGAAGTGAAAGCCATCGAAGATGCGAATAAAGCGGTAGAAGAGGCGAAAGCGAAAGCGGATGCGGCAGTGAAAGCCTTACCGCCGGGAACGGAAGGACAAGAGGCGTTACAAACCCGAGTCGATGAGGTGAATCCGGTTGCGGTACCGCCGATTTCAGATCCGAAAGCGGCCGCGGAAGACTTAGTGAAAAAAGCGGAAGCGGCAGAAGCGGCGGCGGAAAAACTGCTTGAAGATGCGAACAAAGACGGCACCATCACGCCGGAAGAAGTGAAAGCCATCGAAGATGCGAATAAAGCGGTAGAAGAGGCAAAAGCGAAAGCGGATGCGGCAGTGAAAGCTTTACCGCCGGGAACGGAAGGACAAGAGGCGTTACAAACCCGAGTCGATGAGGTGAATCCGGTTGCGGTACCACCAATTTCAGATCCGAAAGCGGCCGCGGAAGACTTAGTGAAAAAAGCGGAAGCGGCAGAAGCGGCGGCGGAAAAACTGCTTGAAGATGCGAACAAAGACGGCACCATCACGCCGGAAGAAGTGAAAGCCATCGAAGATGCGAATAAAGCGGTAGAAGAGGCAAAAGCGAAAGCGGATGCGGCAGTGAAAGCCTTACCGCCGGGAACGGAAGGACAAGAGGCGTTACAAACCCGAGTCGATGAGGTTAATCCGGTTGCGGTACCGCCGATTTCAGATCCGAAAGCGGCTGCGGAAGACTTAGTGAAAAAAGCGGAAGAAGCAGAAGCGGCGGCGGAAAAACTGCTTAAAGATGCGAACGAAGACGGCACCATTACGCCGGAAGAAGTGAAAGCCATCGAAGATGCGAATAAAGCGGTAGAAGAGGCGAAAGCGAAAGCGGATGCGGCAGTGAAAGCCTTACCGCCGGGAACGGAAGGACAAGAGGCGTTACAAACCCGAGTCGATGAGGTGAATCCGGTTGCGGTACCGCCGATTTCAGATCCGAAAGCGGCTGCGGAAGACTTAGTGAAAAAAGCGGAAGAAGCAGAAGCGGCGGCACAAAAAGTCCTTGATGATGCGAAGGCAGATAACAACATCACGCCGGAAGACGTGAAAGCCATCGAAGATGCGAATAAAGCGGTAGAAGAGGCGAAAGCGAAAGCGGATGCGGCAGTGAAAGCCTTACCGCCGGGAACGGAAGGACAAGAGGCGTTACAAACCCGAGTCGATGAGGTGAATCCGGTTGCGGTACCGCCGATTTCAGATCCGAAAGCGGCTGCGGAAGACTTAGTGAAAAAAGCGGAAGAAGCAGAAGCGGCGGCACAAAAAGTCCTTGATGATGCGAAGGCAGATAACAACATCACGCCGGAAGACGTGAAAGCCATCGAAGATGCGAATAAAGCGGTAGAAGAGGCGAAAGCGAAAGCGGATGCGGCAGTGAAAGCTTTACCGCCGGGAACGGAAGGACAAGAGGAGTTACAAACCCGAGTCGATGAGGTGAATCCGGTTGCGGTACCGCCGATTTCAGATCCGAAAGCGGCTGCGGAAGACTTAGTGAAAAAAGCGGAAGAAGCAGAAGCGGCGGCACAAAAAGTCCTTGATGATGCGAAGGCAGATAACAACATCACGCCGGAAGACGTGAAAGCCATCGAAGATGCGAATAAAGCGGTAGAAGAGGCGAAAGCGAAAGCGGATGCGGCAGTGAAAGCTTTACCGCCGGGAACGGAAGGACAAGAGGCGTTACAAACCCGAGTCGATGAGGTGAATCCGGTTGCGGTACCGCCGATTTCAGATCCGAAAGCGGCTGCGGAAGACTTAGTGAAAAAAGCGGAAGAAGCAGAAGCGGCGGCACAAAAAGTCCTTGATGATGCGAAGGCAGATAACAACATCACGCCGGAAGACGTGAAAGCCATCGAAGATGCGAATAAAGCGGTAGAAGAGGCGAAAGCGAAAGCGGATGCGGCAGTGAAAGCCTTACCGCCGGGAACGGAAGGACAAGAGGCGTTACAAACCCGAGTCGATGAGGTGAATCCGGTTGCGGTACCGCCGATTTCAGATCCGAAAGCGGCTGCGGAAGACTTAGTGAAAAAAGCGGAAGAAGCAGAAGCGGCGGCACAAAAAGTCCTTGATGATGCGAAGGCAGATAACAACATCACGCCGGAAGACGTGAAAGCCATCGAAGATGCGAATAAAGCGGTAGAAGAGGCGAAAGCGAAAGCGGATGCGGCAGTGAAAGCCTTACCGCCGGGAACGGAAGGACAAGAGGCGTTACAAACCCGAGTCGATGAGGTGAATCCGGTTGCGGTACCGCCGATTTCAGATCCGAAAGCGGCTGCGGAAGACTTAGTGAAAAAAGCGGAAGAAGCAGAAGCGGCGGCACAAAAAGTCCTTGATGATGCGAAGGCAGATAACAACATCACGCCGGAAGACGTGAAAGCCATCGAAGATGCGAATAAAGCGGTAGAAGAGGCGAAAGCGAAAGCGGATGCGGCAGTGAAAGCTTTACCGCCGGGAACGGAAGGACAAGAGGCGTTACAAACCCGAGTCGATGAGGTGAATCCGGTTGCGGTACCGCCGATTTCAGATCCGAAAGCGGCTGCGGAAGACTTAGTGAAAAAAGCGGAAGAAGCAGAAGCGGCGGCACAAAAAGTCCTTGATGATGCGAAGGCAGATAACAACATCACGCCGGAAGACGTGAAAGCCATCGAAGATGCGAATAAAGCGGTAGAAGAGGCGAAAGCGAAAGCGGATGCGGCAGTGAAAGCCTTACCGCCGGGAACGGAAGGACAAGAGGCGTTACAAACCCGAGTCGATGAGGTGAATCCGGTTGCGGTACCGCCGATTTCAGATCCGAAAGCGGCTGCGGAAGACTTAGTGAAAAAAGCGGAAGAAGCAGAAGCGGCGGCACAAAAAGTCCTTGATGATGCGAAGGCAGATAACAACATCACGCCGGAAGACGTGAAAGCCATCGAAGATGCGAATAAAGCGGTAGAAGAGGCGAAAGCGAAAGCGGATGCGGCAGTGAAAGCCTTACCGCCGGGAACGGAAGGACAAGAGGCGTTACAAACCCGAGTCGATGAGGTGAATCCGGTTGCGGTACCGCCGATTTCAGATCCGAAAGCGGCTGCGGAAGACTTAGTGAAAAAAGCGGAAGAAGCAGAAGCGGCGGCACAAAAAGTCCTTGATGATGCGAAGGCAGATAACAACATCACGCCGGAAGACGTGAAAGCCATCGAAGATGCGAATAAAGCGGTAGAAGAGGCGAAAGCGAAAGCGGATGCGGCAGTGAAAGCTTTACCGCCGGGAACGGAAGGACAAGAGGAGTTACAAACCCGAGTCGATGAGGTGAATCCGGTTGCGGTACCGCCGATTTCAGATCCGAAAGCGGCTGCGGAAGACTTAGTGAAAAAAGCGGAAGAAGCAGAAGCGGCGGCACAAAAAGTCCTTGATGATGCGAAGGCAGATAACAACATCACGCCGGAAGACGTGAAAGCCATCGAAGATGCGAATAAAGCGGTAGAAGAGGCGAAAGCGAAAGCGGATGCGGCAGTGAAAGCTTTACCGCCGGGAACGGAAGGACAAGAGGAGTTACAAACCCGAGTCGATGAGGTGAATCCGGTTGCGGTACCGCCGATTTCAGATCCGAAAGCGGCTGCGGAAGACTTAGTGAAAAAAGCGGAAGAAGCAGAAGCGGCGGCACAAAAAGTCCTTGATGATGCGAAGGCAGATAACAACATCACGCCGGAAGACGTGAAAGCCATCGAAGATGCGAATAAAGCGGTAGAAGAGGCGAAAGCGAAAGCGGATGCGGCAGTGAAAGCCTTACCGCCGGGAACGGAAGGACAAGAGGCGTTACAAACCCGAGTCGATGAGGTGAATCCGGTTGCGGTACCGCCGATTTCAGATCCGAAAGCGGCTGCGGAAGACTTAGTGAAAAAAGCGGAAGAAGCAGAAGCGGCGGCACAAAAAGTCCTTGATGATGCGAAGGCAGATAACAACATCACGCCGGAAGACGTGAAAGCCATCGAAGATGCGAATAAAGCGGTAGAAGAGGCGAAAGCGAAAGCGAAAGCGGATGCGGCAGTGAAAGCCTTACCGCCGGGAACGGAAGGACAAGAGGCGTTACAAACCCGAGTCGATGAGGTGAATCCGGTTGCGGTACCGCCGATTTCAGATCCGAAAGCGGCTGCGGAAGACTTAGTGAAAAAAGCGGAAGAAGCAGAAGCGGCGGCACAAAAAGTCCTTGATGATGCGAAGGCAGATAACAACATCACGCCGGAAGACGTGAAAGCCATCGAAGATGCGAATAAAGCGGTAGAAGAGGCGAAAGCGAAAGCGGATGCGGCAGTGAAAGCTTTACCGGCAGGAACGGAAGGACAAGAGGCGTTACAAACCCGAGTCGATGAGGTGAATCCGGTTGCGGTACCGCCAATTTCAGATCCGAAAGCAGCTGCGGAAGACTTAGTGAAAAAAGCGGAAGCGGCAGAAGCGGCGGCGGAAAAACTGCTTGAAGCTGCGAACAAAGACGGCACCATCACGCCGGATGAAGTGAAAGCCATCGAAGATGCGAATAAAGCGGTAGAAGAGGCAAAAGCGAAAGCGGATGCGGCAGTGAAAGCTTTACCGGCAGGAACGGAAGGACAAGAGGCGTTACAAACCCGAGTCGATGAGGTGAATCCGGTTGCGGTACCGCCAATTTCAGATCCGAAAGCAGCTGCGGAAGACTTAGTGAAAAAAGCGGAAGCGGCAGAAGCGGCGGCGGAAAAACTGCTTGAAGCTGCGAACAAAGACGGCACCATCACGCCGGAAGAAGTGAAAGCCATCGAAGATGCGAATAAAGCGGTAGAAGAGGCAAAAGCGAAAGCGGATGCGGCAGTGAAAGCTTTACCGGCAGGAACGGAAGGACAAGAGGCATTACAAACCCGAGTCGATGAGGTTAATCCGGTTGCGGTACCGTCAACAGACACAACGGCAGATAAACCGACGATTGTCTCACCGGATGAGGATGGTAAAGTTGAAGTGACGCCGGGTACGGATAACACGAAAGTGGAAGTGACCGTGAAAGACAATGATGGTAAAGAGCAAACCGTCGTGGCAGAAAAAGGTGCTGATGGAAATTGGGCGATTAAAGAGCCAAATCCGGTAGGCGCAACTTTTGAAAATGGCAAAATCGTGATTCCGGCAGACCAAGTGAAAGACGGTGAACCGGTAAACGCTAAAGGTACGGATGAGAAAGGCAATACAGCTGATGCAGATGTTGTCAATGCAGGTACGGATAAAAGTAGTAAAGTTACGATTACCGCTTATGAAGATCAGGTCGGTGATGTTCAAGGAACGGATATGCAAAGTGGTACAACGACCGATGATGCAAACCTAATTTTGAAGGGAACCAGCCAATCACCAAACAGTACTATTTATCTATTTGAGCAAGATATTGGTAAGCATTGGGTTAAGTTTGCTGAGGTTCAGACTGATGGTGAAGGTAATTGGAAATACGAAGTACCTGCAGATCAACCATTAACGGTTAAAAAGCATTCATTTACCGCTTCAAGCAGTGATGTACCCCCAAGTACACCTGATGCAGCAGATATCTTTGATGTTACTGTAATAAGAGGTGAAGATCAGAGTTTTGCTGAATCAATGAAGAAAATAGAAACATACGGAGTTACGATTTCCCCATTGGGAACGTTTATTCCTGGACGGAATGATTCTTTTGTTTCGATGTCAGCTAACCGAGATAAACTTGATGTTTTGAGTCCAAACGAAAGTGATAATCCTGATTTTAAACTAACAGGTATAGATATTCCTCGTCCTAGTTATATTCAGACTGGTTTAGGTGATTTTAATGGTGATGGTAAAAATGATATTTTAACAACAACATTAGATTACTCATCTAGGTATTCTCGTATACCAAGAGGAACAGCAATGTCTGTAAAACCTTATGAAGCTGAAGGGGTTGAAGTTACCTTAATTTCAGGTGTAGGTAGAGGTTCACCGAGAGCTAATTTAGATTATAGCAATTTAGATGGCGGTGTAATGGGCGTTGCGAACCTTGGGGATGTCAATGGTGATGGATTAGCCGATGTGGCAGTATTAGGAAGAAATTCCTCAAATGTTTATTTTGGTAAAAATGACTTATCGGACAAAATTGCGCCTAATCAGAAAAATCTTGATTTCTCTGATACACTTGAGTCATCAAATATAGCTGCCAAAGCCCCTCGAGCTGCATCATTAGGTGATTTTAATGGTGATGGTTATGCTGATGTTGTAACAAACAAAGGAATTTTCTTTGGTAGTGCAGATGGTTTAAGCAATGATAATCGTCTTGCCTTTAATATTGATGTAGATAGTGTTTATGCTGCGGGCGATGTTAATGGCGATGGCTATGCGGATGCTATTGTATATTCCGAAGCAAATAAAAAAGGCTATGTTGTTTTTGGTGGAACATCAAAAGGCAGTGTTACATTAGCTGATAATGTTGCTGGTGGGAATGGCGGTTTTGCCATTACCGGAAGTGATACGATATTTAATGGTAAAGTAGCCGTATCCGGTATTGGTGATTTAGATGGCGATGGTTTAAGTGATTTCATTGTTGCAACCTCAAGTGGCGGTAACTATGTACTCTTTGGTAAAAATAGTAGTGATTCTCTTGACCTGACAAATCTTGGCGTAAAAGGCATTGTTATCGCTGATTCTAATTCACACGGTTTAGCGATTGCCGGTTTTTCTGATTTTAATGGAGACGGGTTAACTGACTTTGCTCTATTAGATAAAGTTGCCACAACAAAAGAAGGGACACCTAAGCTGGTACCGCAAGAAGCTGATGCTGATATCAAGGAAGCAGGAAAGGCGGCAATCTTCCTAGGGCATAAAGAGCTCAATGTTTCACCAACATTCCAGGCTATTAGCGGTGAAGATACATTAGGTACCAAACATAGTGATTTTATTGCAGGTTCAAAAGGCAATGATAAAATTATCGGTAATGGCGGAGCTGATGTCATTTACTCAGGACAAGGCAATGATGTTATTGTTTTAAATAAAAGTAATCTCGATGCCTTAGAGCGGAGTAGTTATGATACCGATGGACGAGTGGCCCGTGTGGATGGTGGACAAGGTATTGATACTTTGGAGTTTGCGGGCGATGTAACGAATATTGATTTGACAAAAATCAGTAATTCAGGCTTAGGATATATGGCCTCCGGTGTCGGAATGTCTCGTATTTCAAATATTGAAGTTATTGATCTCAATGGGGGGGATAACGCTGCGAGAACGCTAACTATTCAAGCTAAAGATGTACTTGATATGAACCATAATTTGAGATCTTTTAATGATATTGCTAAACACCAAGTAAAAGTTTTAGGGGATAACAGTGATGTTGTTAAATTAACTCAAGGCGAATGGGAAAATGATCCAACGACAGTAACGCATGAGGGGGTAAGTTACAATGCTTATAACCAAACGGGAGCAGATTTTGGTGCACAACTACTCATTCAGGAGGGGGTAACGGTACAGCTAATCTAGTTATTTAGTTTGTACAGCAATACTATGTAAAGAATAATCTGCACTCTAGGAGTTTACTTAAATCACTAAGTATCTAGGGTGCAGATTTTTATGATTTAATTTCCGATAGAATAAAAGGCAATGTGATTGACATTGCCTTTGTTTTTTTTTGAATTGATGCGATTTCTTATACAACAGTTAAATCGTATTGAAAAATAACCGCACTTTTGAAGAAAGAAGTGCGGTTATTTTGCCTTGTATTTTTATTTTACTGTTACGCGGGCAAATTTACGTTTACCCACTTGGTAAACATTTGTGCCTTTTGGTGCATTGGTTTTAACGTTATCTACTTTTTCACCGTTTATTTTCACACCGCCTTGTTGTGCGGCGCGAATCGCTTCTGAAGTAGAAGGGACTAATCCGGCTTCTTTTAATAACGTTGCTAAACCGATTTCACCGTTAAAGGTAAACTCAGGCATTTCATCCGGCATTGCGCCTTTTTGGAAGCGGTTGATAAATTCTTGTTCCGCAGCATTAGCAGCTTCTTCATCGTGGAAACGGGCGATTAATTCTTTTGCCAGTAAAATTTTCACATCACGCGGGTTTCTACCGTTTTCAACGTCTGTTTTTAACTGTGCAATTTCAGTTAGTGGACGGAAGGAAAGTAGATCGTACCAATCCCACATTAATTCATCGGAAATCGACATTACTTTACCAAACATTTCATTTGGTGCTTCTGTTACGCCAATGTAGTTTCCAAGGGATTTGGACATTTTTTTCTCGCCATCTAAACCGACTAACAGCGGAAGTGTGATTGCAACCTGTGGTTTTTTGCCGGCAGATTTTTGTAATTCACGACCGACAAGCAAATTGAATTTTTGATCGGTACCGCCTAATTCTACATCGGCATCTAATGCCACAGAATCATGACCTTGTAATAACGGGTAAATAAATTCGTGGATCGCAATAGGTTGATTATTGGTAAAACGCTTTTTGAAATCATCACGCTCTAACATACGTGCAACCGTATAATTGCTTGCAAGGCGAATCATTCCTTCCGTACCTAATTTACCCAACCAGTCGGAATTAAAAACAATTTGGGTTTTTTGCGGATCAAGAATTTTGAAAATTTGTTCTTTGTAGGTTTCCGCATTGCGCAGCACATCCTCACGGCTAAGTGGCGGACGTGTGGTATTTTTGCCGGATGGATCACCCACCATACCGGTAAAATCGCCGATTAAGAAATAAACCTCATGACCAAGTTGCTGGAATTGGCGTAATTTATTTAATACAACCGTATGCCCTAAGTGAATATCGGGTGCCGTGGGATCTGCGCCTAATTTTACTTTTAATGGGCGATTTTCTTTCAGTTTTTCAATTAAATCGGCTTCTGAAAGAATTTCATCAGTACCGCGCTTGAGTTCCGCGAGAACGGTATTAATATCAGTCATTTGTATTTCCTGTTTATGTTTTTCTGAAAGGCTTTATTATAGGGATTCTGATAGATTTGTGAATAAAAAAAACGCCTATTTGTGGGGAAATAGGCGGGAATGTTGGAGTGATTATCTGCTGAGTGCTTCAAATGAAGAAGAAACTCTATATTATTGTTGGAATGAGCAGATGATAATTGTTCTCAATAATGATGTCAACAAATAAATAAAAATAATTCTCAAAAAAATTATCTATGAATATAAGGGACTGCTTCAGTGAGAGAAAGTGCGGTCGGAATACCATCTGAAATCTCAAATTCTCCGGCATAAGCATAAGCTTCTACGCCTTGTTCGATTGCCTCTTTCAATAAGCGATCATATTCGGGATCAATAGATTCTGCGATTTTGAAACGATCAAAACCATTATGCAAACCGGCAAATAGTACCACAGCCCGATGACCTTGTTTTCTCATCGCTAACAATTCGCGCACGTGTTTTTGTCCGCGCGTAGTAACGGCATCGGGGAACATACCTAATTCACCTTTTACCAAAGTAATGGATTTCACTTCCACATAGCAATCAGGCAAATTTTTACCTTTCAACAAAAAATCAATACGGCTGTTTTCTTCACCATATTTTACCTCAGGATAAATTTCATCGTACATTGCCAGTTCTTTGATTTGCTTATTTTGTAAGGCTTCAAGCACAAGTTGGTTAGAACGGTGCGTGTTAATACAGCAGAGTTGCCCGTTGGCAAGTTGGGTAAGTTCCCAAGAATGCGGATATTTGCGGGTTTGGCTGTCGGAATGGGAATACCATACCGTGTCGCCTTTTTCACCACAGCCTGTCATTGCACCGGTGTTGGCGCAATGAATAGTCATCACTTCACCATTGGCAAGTTCAATATCTGCAAGAAAGCGTTTGTAGCGGCGAATTAATTTCGCAGATTGTAGCGTCGGGAGTTGCATAAAATTCCTTATAAAAGTTTGTTGAGTTTTTCACTGTTTTAGTTAGAGGCATGTTGAATTGACATACTGCCTCGCATTTGTTTTCGATAGTTCATCGGTGATGAACCGGTATATTTTTGGAAATTTTCATAAAATCGGCTGAGGGAATTAAAACCTGCCGTCAGTGAAATATCCAATATTGTTTTATCGGTATCGCTTAATAAAGCTTTGGCGTGATTAACACGCATCATTGTAATGTACTGCTTAATAGTTAATTGCATTGCACTTTGGAAAAGTCCCATTGCGTAATTCGCATTTAAACCGACCGCACTTGCGACCTGTGAAACAGTGAGTGCTTGGTTGAAATGGCTACCGATGTAGTTAAGCATTTCAATCACGTAATGTTGTGTATGGCGAGAGGATTTTCCGCCTAAATTGGGCTCGTAGTGGGTTTTTAATAATACTTCCCAACCATCGAGTTCTAATCGTTTTAACAGTAATTGCACTTCGTTATAAACCAATTGGTTGCGATTATTATTGTTTTTTGCCAGTTCATTTTCCCAGCGGGTAATTTCAAAGACACCGGCAAGTGCAGCGTTTTTAGACTGAATCACGACACCGTGTGTGATGTGGGTAACAAGATTGTCCGGTAACTGCCAAGAAAGAAATTGATGAACAGGAATATCAATCACCGCCATTTCCGTGCAATTTCTACGATTGACCAAACTGTGTGGAATAGAAGCCCAAAAAGCGGCAATATGATTTTCTTTAATCGTAATGAAAGAACCGTTGTAAAAATATTCCACATCACCGTTAAAGGGAATGTTGATCTCTATGTGTCCGTGCCAGTGGTGAGCCGGCATATTTACTGGCGGTTGCCAAAGTTTTACGCGTAGCGATTGTTTTTCTAAAGGCAAAGATAAAGGACTGGTGGTTTTGCTACCGAGAGAGTTTTCCGAGTCAAAATAACCGAGTGCAAGATCTTCAGGTTTCATAATACGTTCCTACCAAATATCTCAGGGAGAAAAGTGCGGTCAGATTATACCGAATTTTTTGATGAATTCCTATTTTCCTAGAACTCTTTCCTGAAAACTCATTTTTTGTTATGTCGATCTCGAAAAATGAGCTTTCGGGAATTTTGCATGAGAAAACGATATAGGAAAAGGATAGTCTTTTTGTGATGATAACCCCCCGAATTTATCGTTTGTTACGGAGAGGAGCCATTTATGAGTTTGTCAATGAAAACCAAAATCAGTTTTGGTTTAGGGGCTTATGGTAAAGATTTTGCCATTGGCATCGTATATATGTATCTGATGTATTATTACACTGATGTATTGGGGGTATCCGGTGCGATTGTCGGAACGATCTTTATGGTGGCTCGTGTGTGGGATGCTTTAAATGATCCTATCATGGGTTGGATTGTAAATAATACACGCTCACGTTGGGGAAAGTTTAAACCTTGGATTTTGATTGGTACGATTCTTAATTCCATTTCGCTTTTCTCACTTTTTTGCGCCGATTATTTTTCCGGCACCGCACTTATTGTTTATATTGCCGTTACTTATATTCTTTGGGGAATGACTTACACGCTAATGGATATTCCATTTTGGTCGCTCACCCCAACTTTAACCCTTGATCAACGTGAACGTGAAGAGCTTGTGCCTTATCCCCGTTTTTTCGCAAGTCTTGCAGGTTTCGTTACTGCCGGCGTTTGTATGCCGTTTGTGGATGCGGTAGGCGGTGATGATAAAGGTTTTGGATTTAGAATGTTTACATTGGTGATTATTGCATTCTTTGTTATTTCAACCGTTATTACGCTTGCCAATGTGAAAGAAAAATATTCTTCCGATGCGATTGAAACCGCCGAACCCCAGAAAAAAGTACCGCTTAAAACCTTGGTATCACTTATCCCGCGTAATGACCAGCTTTCCAGTTTACTGATAATGGCACTCTGCTACAACATTGCCGGTAATATCATTTCGGGTTTTGCCGTTTATTACTTCACTTATGTGGTCGGCGATAAAGAAATGTTCCCTTACTATATGTCCTATGCCGGTATTGCGAACCTTGCGATTATCATCTTGTTTGCACGTTTGGCAAAAATGTTTTCACGCCGCATTTTGTGGATCACCATTTCTGCAAGCTCAATTATCAGCTGTGCGATTTTGGCTTATACGGGACTTGCCGATCATCATAGTATTTTCTTAATTGTCCTTGCAGGTATCTTTATGCAAATCGGTAGTGCGTTATTTTGGACATTACAGGTGATTATGGTGGCGGATACGGTGGATTATGGTGAATACAAACTAGGTATTCGCTCCGAAAGTATTGCTTATGCGGTGCAAACAATGGTTGTGAAAGCGGGTTCGGCAGTGTCCGCATTCCTAATCGGGGTGTTATTAACCGCCATTGATTACGTGCCGAACGTTCCGCAAAGTGAAACCACCTTGTTCTATATGAAGGTGATTATGATCGGATTGCCGATTTTCTTTTACCTTATCAAATTATTCGTGTACTTCCGTTATTACAAACTGCATGGTGATTTATTGGCAAAAGTGAACATCACTTTATTAGATAAATATCGCAACGTAGAAACCAAATATTAAGAGGGTAGCTTTATGATTTCACCATTAATTCGCTTACAAAGCAAAAATACAGATTTAATTTTACGCACAGAACCGGCAGAAATACTTTACTTTGGTAAACGCCTTGAATTGGAGAATATTACCGAAGCTGATTTAGCGAGCATTGATCGGGGTGTGGCAAACGGGAGCTTGGATATTGATATTCCGATTACTTTAGCGGCGGAAAACGGTCGTGGTTATTTTGGCGTTGCCGGAGTTGAAGGGCATCGCAACGGTTATGATTGGGCGCCGGTATTCGTCACCAAAAATATCAGCAAAACCGACCGCACTTTAGTGTTGGAAATGGAGGATAGCATTGCAAAATTAGGCTTTACAGCCGAAATTGAAACCGATGAAAACGGCGTGTTTAAATTCCGCAATACGTTAACGAATTTAGGGGAAGAAACATTTACCGTCAATCGTTTATCGGTCACTTTGCCCGTGCCGGAATATGCAGACGAAGTCTTGAGTTTTTACGGCCGCTGGTGCAGAGAATTGCATGAGAATCGGGTATCCCTCAAACATGGTGCGTTTACACAAGAAAATCGTCATGGGCGAACTTCTCATGAATATGCACCTAACTTAATTATCGGCACACCGCATTTTAGCCAGCAACAAGGCAAAGTATGGGGCTTTCACCTTGCTTGGTCGGGTAATCACCGCATTCGTGCCGATGTGCTGATTGACGGGCGTCGGTTTGCTCAATTAGAAAATCTTTATTTACCGGGAGAAATTCAACTTAAACAAGGTGAAAGTCATCACACCCCTTGGGTATATGCGGTATATTCGGAAGAAGGGTTGAACGGAATGTCTCGTCAGTTTCATGATCATGTGCGTGAACATATTCTTCATTTCGCTCATAAAGAACGTCCGGTACATTTAAATATTTGGGAAGGTGTCACATTCCATCATCAACCGTCTCATATTATTGCTATGGCGGAAAAAGCGGCGGAAATGGGGGTAGAACGTTTCATTATTGATGACGGTTGGTTTATTGGACGTAATGATGATTTCGGCGGATTGGGGGATTGGTATTTAGATGAGGAAAAATACCCGAATGGTTTGGATGAAGTGATCAGTGCAGTAAAAAAATTCGGTATGCAATTTGGTATTTGGGTGGAACTGGAAATGATCAACAAACCGACTAAATTATACCAAGCGCATCCCGATTGGTTGTTACAACTAGAGGGTTACAACCAGCCGGAAGAACGCCATCAATATGTGCTGAATCTTACCAAGCCGGAAGTTTTTGATTATTTGCTTGAACGGATGGATTGGTTGCTGGGCAATCATGATATTGATTACATCAAATGGGATCACAACCGCCGTCTTGTTCAACCGGGAAGTAATGGACGAGCTGCCGTGGTGGAACAAACGAAAGCGGCTTATCGCTTGTTTGATGCCTTGCAAAAACGTTATCCGAACGTGGAAATCGAAAGTTGCTCATCAGGAGGAGCACGTGTGGATTATGAAATTCTGAAGCGCTCACAACGTTTTTGGTCGTCTGATAACATTGATGCTTTCACTCGTCAACAAATTCACCGTGGAATGAGCTATTTTTATCCTCCGGAAGTGGTTGGTGCACATATCGGCGGTTCTCCTTGCCAAACGACTTATCGTCGTTTTTCCATTGATTATCGCGGATTAACCGCTTTGTTCGGGCATATGGGCGTGGAACTTGATCCTGTGAAAGAAAGTGCGGAAGAGCGGGCAGGTTTTGCGAAATATATCGCGTTACATAAACAGCTTCGACCGTTGTTACACGGCGGTGATGTTTTTCGTTTAGATTATCATGAACCTAACACCATTTTGCATGGTGTTGTGGCAAAAGATAAGTCGCAAGCGGTTGTGCTTATCAGCCAATCCGATATGCCGGATTACAAGCAAATGGGTAAACTTCGCTTGCCTTATTTGGAAACCGATGCTGTTTATCAAGTAAAGGTGCTTGCCGTCCCCGATTATATTCGAGAGGGCAAAGCGGGACATTTAATGAAAGTTTTCCCACAATGGCTCCGTGATTGTTTCGATGAAAAATTAGTGACGGTTCGTGCTGAATGGCTCGCTAATGCCGGTTTAACCATTCCTGTATTAGATCCACAAAGTGCAATATTGTTGGAATTTAAAAAAGTATAAACACTATCATTATGCAGCAGTTACACAAAGTGAATTACTTATTTGAGCAGGGGGGCGTTGGTCTTTACGTAACATACCATTTCATCATAAAACCTTGTTAATCGATGCGTTACGGCTTCGCCTAACAGCAACCTACAAGAATTTGTGCAAATACTGATACCTCCAAAAAGTGCGGTCAAAAATGACCGCACTTTTCTTTTATAACCCTAACCGCCCCTCTACATTATCCAAGAAAGAGCGGAAGAAGTCTTAACCGACCCGAAAAACCTCGACGGCGTAAAACCAGAAACCGTTCAGCAGTCTGTAGACGAAGTGTTAGAAGATTTCGCGACGAACGAAGCTCACGGTAAAGAGATGAATAAAGTGGCGAAAGACTTGCAGAGTGAGACTGCATTATTGCAGGACTTGCAAGATATGATTTTGTCTGATGAAAGACAAGCCGACTTCCTTCGTCGTTATGCGTATAAAGATAGCAAAGCATTGAAAGCTAAGGCAGTTGAACTTCTTAATAACTTGAAGAAAATCGTCGCTGCGGTGATAGCCGGTATAAGCGTATGGAGTGCGACGGTTGCAGACAACACTGCGTACGCCAACGACACGATGACGTACCAACAATCAGAGCAGTACAATATCGCCGGTCAGTCCAAACAAGCGAATGATGTGATTAATGCCGTTATGCAAAACAACGACCATGGGGGTAAAAACTTCATTGTGGCGGATAAAGCCAACGGTAAACTTTTAGTTGTTGATTCAAACGGTAAGTTAATCAAAGAAATGCCGGCGTTGTTTGGTAAAAATAAAGGCGATGATAACTCCTTTGGTAACACTCCAAGCGGTCGCTTTAAGTTGCAGAAATATAACACCGTTGCCGGCACGAAAGACAGAGCCGTGTTCGGTAAGGATGTTTTAGACTTTACCGACCCAAGAACAGGTAAACCGATTCGAGCGAAAGATGGTGGGATTTTAGCGGTTCATCGTTTAATTAATAAACCTGAACGCCACGCTGCGTTGAAGTCTGCAACAGCGAATGACAATTACCTATCGCACGGTTGTATTAATATGCCGACGGCGTTTTACGATGCGAACTTACCAAACCTTGACGGGGCGATGATTTACGTGTTGCCGCAAGATGGTAAACACGCATTGAAGGTGGGTAAAGCCTTAGCTGATGTTGTAAATACGCCCGCAGTGTCTTATACGAGCGCGAGCGTAAGCAAGGCTAAGCCAAGTAAAACCGGTTCGGTTAAATTTGATACCAAACAGGGCAAATTCAGTGCGCCCGCAGTGAAATTTAGCTTAAGTGAACGTGCGGACAGTGACTTCGCCAAAGCGGTGGAAGCGGTTGCGGACGGGGAGCAAACTGCGACAAACGAAATACAGCTAGGAACAACACCAGATGTATTAAAAATGCTTGGGGTTGATAATGCTAACGTAATTATACATGCCAAAACTTTGCAAAAAGATATGATAGGTAAACACGCTGTTTCGGCTGAAGCAATGAAAAATCTGCCAAAACAACTAAATAATCCTATTGCGGTAATGAAGTCTCGTGATACTTCTACTAATCCGGATGGCTACTTAGTGCTAACCGAACTTAATGAGACGGTGAAAGGAAAAGAGTTGCCGGTTATAGCAGCGTTGCATTTCAAGAAAAATGACCGTGGTGTACTTGAGTTGATAAATATCGCGAGTGCGTATGGTCGAAGAAATATAAAAATCGCCAAAGATTTAGCGGAAGGGACGTTGTATTGGAATAAAGCAAAAGGTAATCAATTCTTTGATAACTTCGCGCTATCGGAGGGAAGTGATTTTGACCTCCCTGCACTACGTACCTCGTTATCAGATAATGATTACCTTTCTGCAAAGAATATTAAAACAGAAAAGGATTTAAGTCAATTTAAAGAGAGAGCTAAATATGCGTTAGAAAAAGGTGCAGAGCAAATTGGGGTGGGCGAAACTCCGGGAAAAGACGGCTCGGCAAAACCATCTATAACACCGCCGAAGGTGACCGCACTTTCTCAAGATGAAGTCGCACAAACGAACCCTCACATTGACACGGCTAAGCTAAAAGCCAGCCTTAAGAAGTCGTTGGGTAAACTTGCCGATAGCGTGCACCTCATCTCTCAAGAACAGTTCCAACACCACCCGGGGATGGAAGTGATACGTAAAAACGGCATTGAGGGGATTTATCACCCTGAAACAGGGCAGATTTTTATCGTTGCGGACAACATTAAGCCTATTCCTGGAATGAGCGCGGCTGACCGTATCAACTTTGTCGCTTATCACGAATTAACACATCGTGGTTTAGATACGAAATACGGTGAAGACTTGCGAAAAGTGCTTGAGGATGTGGGTAAAAACAGCTTTATCGCCGACCTTGCGAAAGCTATTTCAAACGAACGCCGTTCTGACGCTGTAACAATCAACGCATTGACAGCAAATGAAGAAGCTTTGGCAGAGCTTAACGCCGCGTTAAAAACAGGAAATATGAAACACCTCGCCGAACGCTACGGTGTGACTATCCCGTTAGAATATCGTAAAGGACTTAAAGCGACTATTGCTCGTTTCTATCAACAAATGCGGGATATTTACCGCAAGGTGCTTGGTAAGCCGGTGATGTCTAATTTGGCGGTGGAGAAGTTATTGGAGGCATTGATTAAGTTTTGTTTACAAATCCATTATAATCAACCTCCACTGCGATATTCGTTAATCCACTAAAAAACACCGAATTGTGTTTAACTTAGGGAAAGTTGTTGCTCTAGCGTTTCATAACAGGAAATAAAAAATGAAGAAAAAACTACTCAAAACCCTCACGCCCGAACTTCATTTAGTTCAATATAACGAAATTCCGGTTTTACATTTAAAACATGCTATCGGTTCGGCAAAAATTGCACTTCAAGGTGCACAATTATTAAGTTGGCAACCTAAAGGGGCGGCACAAGATGTTTTATGGCTCAGCGAAATAGAACCTTTTCAAATAGGGACGGCAATTCGTGGCGGTATTCCGATTTGTTATCCTTGGTTTGGTGGTGTTAAACAACCTTCACACGGTACGGCTCGGATTCGTTTGTGGCAGTTAAGTCATTATGATATTTCGGCAGAAAAAGTGCGGTTAGAATTTGAATTGTTTTCTGAGTTAAATATCATTGAAGCAAAACTTGTAATGATATTTAGCACTGAGTGCCGTATTACTTTCACCCATTATGGCGACGAGCCGGCGCAAGTTGCGTTGCATAGTTACTTCCATGTCGGTGATATTTCGCAGGTAGAAGTTGCAAATTTACCGAAAACCTGTTTTAACAGTTTGAATCAAAAGCAGGAAAATGTACCTTCTCCACGCCGTATTACAGAAAATGTAGATTGTATTTACACGGCAGATAAATCGCAAAATCAGATTATTGATAGCGCATTTAATCGTACCGTTGAATTACATCATCATAATGCCTCTCAAATCGTGCTTTGGAATCCTTGGCATAAAGCCACAAGTGCTATGAGCGGGAAAGGCTATTTAAGTATGCTTTGTTTAGAAACCGCAAGGATTCATCATTTGCTGGAATTTGGTGAAAGTTTAAGCGTAGAAATTCGTGTAAATGGTTAAATCTTGTTGCATAAAATCACCGGATACTATAAAATTCGCGCGTTTTTGCTCAATTTAATGGGCTATAAAATTTGGAATCTTTTGCTTGCTGTAAAAGATTTTTACTGAAATCAATAGAAGGAATACGATTATTAAAACCGTAAAAAAAGCGCCGGCAGTAAATCGCCCGAATCGCATTAATGATGAAATTCGTGTCAAAGAAGTTCGTTTAATTGACCAAGATGGTGAACAAGCAGGGATTGTCTCCATTCAACAAGCCTTAGATATGGCGGATCAGGCAGCCCTTGATCTTGTTGAAATTAGTCCGAATGCAGAGCCTCCGGTTTGCCGTATTATGAACTACGGTAAGTTCCTCTATGAAAAAAGTAAAAATGCTAAAGAACAGAAGAAAAAGCAAAAAGTCGTACAAGTGAAAGAAATTAAATTCCGACCGGGTACGGATGAAGGAGATTACCAAGTTAAATTACGTAGCCTTATTCGTTTCTTAGAAGATGGTGACAAGGCGAAAATTACCGTGCGTTTCCGCGGTCGTGAAATGGCACATCAAAACATTGGTTTAGATGTGTTGGAGCGTGTGAAAAACGATTTAGCCGAGATTTCGGTTGTTGAATCTGCGCCGGGTAAATTAGAAGGTCGCCAAGCGGTAATGGTGTTAGCACCTAAGAAAAAATAAGAATTTTTATTGAAGTTTCTGCTTCAATAAAATCTTTTCATTCGGCTTGATTCGAGTGAAAAGGCAATTGCACGTTGGGCACACTACGCAGCCTAACTGCTTTTGGAAAGGCAATTTAGTTTGCCTTATATTGGAATAATCAGTGCTTTCAAGTAACTTTTTAAGTTCGCCTGATTATGTTGTTTTAAACGAAAAATGCGGAGTTATTTTAACAATGCCTAAAATCAAAACTGTACGCGGCGCAGCTAAGCGTTTCAAAAAAACCGCTTCCGGTGGTTTCAAGCGTAAACAATCTCACTTACGTCATATTTTGACTAAAAAAACAACTAAGCGTAAACGTCATTTACGTCACAAATCAATGGTTGCGAAAGCTGACCAAGTTTTAGTAGTAGCTTGCTTACCATACGCATAAGCCGTTATTTAAGCAAAACGTACGATTAGTTTATTTTAGTAAAATATTTCATAGGAGATTAAATAATGGCTCGTGTAAAACGTGGTGTTATTGCAAGAGCACGCCATAAGAAAGTTCTTAAGGCTGCTAAAGGTTATTATGGTGCACGTTCACGCGTGTATCGCGTTGCTTTCCAAGCGGTGATTAAAGCCGGTCAATACGCATATCGTGACCGTCGTCAACGTAAACGTCAATTCCGTCAATTATGGATTGCACGTATCAACGCTGCGGCTCGTCAAAACGGTTTATCTTACAGCAAATTTATCAACGGTTTGAAAAAAGCGTCAGTGGAAATTGACCGTAAGATCCTCGCTGATATTGCTGTATTTGACAAAGTTGCTTTCGCTGCATTAGTTGAAAAAGCAAAATCTGCACTTTAATTTTTTAAAGTTTAGAGAATGAGGACGCTAAAAAGCGTCCTTTTTTCTTATCATTATTTTTCTTTTCGCTTTTCTTTTTAAACCACACTAAAATAGTGCGGTCATTTTTAGTTGAATTTTTACGAGGTTATTGTGGCATTAATTAGCTTAACGAATGCTTATCTTTCTTTTAGTGATGCTCCGTTGTTAGATCATGCTGAACTGCATATTGAATCCGGTGAACGGGTTTGCTTGGTGGGGCGAAATGGCGCAGGTAAATCAACCTTGCTGAAAGTTATCGTCGGTGATGTATTGTTGGATGATGGCAAAATTCAGTATGAAAAAGATTTGGTGGTTTCCCGTCTTGAGCAAGATCCACCACGTAATGCGGAGGGAAATGTTTTTGATTATGTGGCGGAAGGTGTTGAACATTTAACGGATTTACTAAAAGAATATCATCGAATTTCCGTTCAACTGGAAGAGCATTACAACGAGCAAATTTTAAATCAGCTTGAACAAATTCAAAATAAATTAGAGCATGCGGACGGATGGCGATTTGAAAATAAAATTAATGAAGTTCTGCTTAAGCTCGGTCTAAACCCGAACACAAAATTGACCGCACTTTCCGGAGGTTGGTTGCGTAAAGCGGCATTAGCACGTGCGTTAGTATGTGATCCGGACGTGCTGTTGCTGGATGAGCCGACTAACCATCTGGATGTGGAAGCCATTGAATGGTTAGAAAATTTCTTACTGGAATTTAACGGTAGTATCGTTTTTATTTCTCATGACCGTTCTTTTATTCGCAAAATGGCAACACGTATTGTTGATTTAGATCGTGGGCAGCTGGTTTCTTATCCGGGGAATTATGACTTATACCTCACCGCAAAAGAAGAAAATTTGCGGGTAGAAGCCTTACAAAATGAATTGTTTGATAAACGATTAGCGCAAGAAGAAGTTTGGATTCGCCAAGGTATTAAAGCACGTCGTACTCGAAACGAAGGCCGTGTACGTGCATTAAAGGCAATGCGTGAAGAACGCCGTCAACGCCGAGATGTAATGGGAACGGCGAAATTGCAGCTAGATACTTCAAGTCGTTCCGGCAAAATTGTGTTTGAAATGGAAAATGTGAGCTATGAAGTTGCCGGCAAACAGTTATTAAAAGATTTTAGTACTACGATTTTACGGGGCGATAAAATTGCATTAGTTGGTGCGAATGGTTGTGGTAAAACCACCTTTATTAAATTATTACTCGGTGAAATTCAGCCTACAAAAGGGAAAATTCGTTGCGGTACAAAATTAGAAATTGCTTATTTTGACCAATATCGAGCGGATCTTGATCCGGAAAAAACGGTGATGGATAACGTTGCCGATGGCAAACAAGATATTGAAGTAAATGGTATAAAACGCCACGTTTTGGGTTATTTACAAGATTTCTTATTTCCGCCTAAACGTGCGATGACACCGGTTAAAGCGTTATCGGGCGGTGAACGTAACCGTTTGTTATTAGCAAAACTATTATTGAAACCGAATAATTTGCTGATTCTTGATGAACCGACCAATGATTTGGATGTGGAAACGCTCGAATTATTAGAGGAGATTCTGACGGATTATCAAGGCACATTGCTTATTGTTAGCCACGATCGTCAATTTATCGATAACACGGCAACCGAATGCTATATGTTTGAAGGAAACGGCGTATTAAATAAATATGTGGGCGGCTTTTTTGATGCAAAACAGCAACAGATGAATTATTTGGCATTAAAAGCGGAGCAAGTACAGAGTAAAAAAGTTGAAGTTAAGCAGGAAAGTGCGGTTAAAAATGCGCCTGTTTCTAAGCCGAAATCGGTAAAGCTCACTTATAATGAACAACGTGAGTTGGAGCAGCTTCCACAATTATTAGAAAAATTAGAGGAAAAATTGACCGCACTTCAAACAGAAGTCGGTGAACCTACATTCTTCCAACAGCCTCATCACGTAACGGAGACAAAATTAAAAGAACTCGCCGACACGGAAGCGGAGCTGGAAACCGCATTTTTGCGTTGGGAAGAATTGGAAGAAAAGAAAAAGCAGTCAGAAATGAAGTAGCGTTAGAGACGTAAATTAAAAAGAAACCGATTGTCAGATCGGTTTTTTCTTGCTTAGAATAAGTTACTGATAAAAATCACTAAAATAATCACCGGCACGACAAATTTTACATAGTTAAACCAAATTTTTATAAAAGTGGAATTCGGTGTTGGAGAAAGTTCTTTTTTTGCCTCATCTTTTAATACGAAACCCACGAAAATTGCACAGCCAAGGGCCGTGAGCATAAAGAGAATGTTGCCGCTGACAAAATCGAAGGTATCAAAAATACTTTTTCCAAAAAAAGTTACCTCTTTCCAGATATTATCTCCCAAGATAGAGGGTAAGTTACCCAGTAAGAAAATACCGCCTAAAGTGAAAGCAATGGCTTTACCGCGGCGCATTCTGAGTTTTTCTTGTAATGCGGTAATAATTACTTCATAAATGGTAAGCGAAGTTGTAAGCGCGGCGATGAGTAATAAGCCGAAGAAAACAATCGCAAAAAATTTACCTGCCCATAGGTGTGAGAATACGATCGGTAAACTTTGGAAGACAAGTGTCGGGCCTGCATTGGGTTCAATGCCGAAAGTGAAAAGGGAAGGGAAGATCATAAAACCGCATAATACGGCAATAATCGTATTCGTGAATCCCGTGATAACGGCGGTGTGAATAAGATTTTCTTCTTTGTTTAAGTAACTGGACAGGGTGATTAACACACCGAAACCAAGGCTTAATGCGAAGAAGACTTGCCCTAATACAAAAATAAATAATTTAGGCGTAATTTTGCTGAAATCCGGTTTTAAATAGAAGCTGATACCTTCCATTGCACCCGGTAAGGTTACATTGCGGATCACCATACCGATAAGGAAAATAAAAAGTAAGGGCATTAAATATTTTACCGAACGTTCAATCCCGCCAATAATGCCTTTGGCTAAAATAATGTAATTGACGATAACAAATAGCAAGGTATAAGTAGCGATTTCCCAAGGGCTGTTGCCGATATGTAGATCGTAGAAATCTTTGGCGATTTCTTTTGTGATTGGTGCGGAAATGTCTAATGAACCGCTGATAAGGCTAACGATATAAGAAATTACCCAACCGCCGAGCACCATATAATACGCCATAATGCCGAATGCGCCGAGCAACCCCATATAACCTAGAATTTTCCAATACTTGGAAATCCCTTTATCCTGTAATCGATCACCAAAGGCATCAATAGAATTAACACGTAAACGGCGACCAATTACATTTTCTACTAAAATCATCGGAATACCGATGACAATCATAGCAATACAAAACAGTATCACATAAGCACCACCGCCGTTTTCCCCCACAAGGTAAGGAAATCGCCAAGTGGCACCAAAGCCTACCGTTGCGCCGGCAACTGTCATTACATAAGTTAATCGGCTTGACCAAGTTTGACGTTGTTGTTTATTTGTTGTCATTTTTTCCTCGTTAAAATAAAAAAGTGCGGTCACAAAATAAAAAGATTGTGAGCGCAAACGAAATGTCCGAAAATTTTAATATTCGGTTTTGTCTTTATATTCACAGAGATCTTCAATAATACACGAACCACAACGTGGTTTACGTGCCACACAGGTGTAGCGACCGTGCAAAATAAGCCAATGATGTACATCTATTTTAAATTCAGCAGGCACGACTTTAAGCAGTTTTTCTTCTACTTTAACAACATCTTTACCCGGTGCAAAATTTGTGCGGTTACATACGCGGAAAATGTGGGTATCTACCGCAATAGTGGGGTGACCAAAGGCGGTATTTAATACCACATTTGCGGTTTTTCTTCCTACTCCCGCCAGTGCTTCCAAGGCTTCTCGATTTTCAGGTACTTCACCGTTGTGTTTCTCAATGAGATCTCGGCAGGTTTTGATGATATTTTCCGCTTTGCTATTAAAAAGCCCGATTGTTCTGATATAGCTTTTTAGCCCGTCTAAGCCTAAATCTAAAATAGCTTGCGGTGTGTTGGCGACAGGAAAAAGTTTTTCCGTTGCTTTATTGACCCCTTTATCGGTGGCTTGCGCCGATAAAATCACTGCGATTAACAATTCGAAAGGCGAATTATACTGTAATTCTGTGGTGGGGTGGGGATTTTGATCCCGTAATCGGGTTAATATTTCAATTCTTTTCTTTTGATTCATAAATCTTAATGAGGCTTAACAAGTTAAATGGTGCTTTAACGGTTAGTTTTTAATTTTTGTTGATGATTGTCAATTTTGTTTTTTAGGGCAAGTAATAATCCCAAACCAATAAACGCCCCCGGTGGCAAGATAAAAAGTAAGAAACTGCTATCGGTGTGGTAAATATGAAGCGAGAGAAATTTTGCGTGTTCACCAAAAAGGTTTTCAATACCTTCAAATAATGTGCCTTGTCCGATAATTTCTCGTAGCGCACCAAGTACGGTAAGGCTTAGTGCCATGCCGAATCCCATAGAAAAACCGTCCCAAGCGGAATGTAAGAGGTTATTTTTAGAGGCAAAAGCCTCCGCACGGCCGATTACAATGCAGTTTGTTACGATGAGCGGTATGAAAATGCCGAGAGATTGGTAGAGCGTGTAAGTATAAGCATTCATTAATAATTGCACCACGGTAACGGTGGTCGCAATAATCATTACATAAATCGGAATGCGGATTTCGTGTGGGATTTGTTTACGAAATAGTGAAATTACCGTGTTAGTACAGGTTAAAACCAACATTGTGGCAAGCCCTAATCCTAGGGCGTTGGTTGCCGTAGCGGAAACCGCCAGTAGAGGACAAAGCCCGAGCAATTGCACGATTGCCGGGTTATTCTTCCACGTTCCTTGTGTGAAAATCTCTTTCAATAAAGATTTTTCTGCCTGATTTTCAAGCGTACTTTGAGGCAGTGTTTCCTCAAGTGCGGTCGTTTTTTCCGTTAAATTTTCCATATTATTTTTCCCTCGCGGCGGCGAGTTGTTGTAGTAGTGATTGGTTGTTTAGCATAACGAAGGCGGAACGCTTAATCTGATTTACAATAGCGCGTGGTGTAATGGTCGCACCGGAGAATTGATCGAATTTACCGCCGTCTTTTTTTACCGCCCAATCAGTTAAATTCGTTTCATTAATGGGTTGATGATTGAAACTTAAAATCCAGTTAGAAATGCGTAACTCGATCTTGTCCCCTAACCCCGGGGTTTCGTGATGTTCAATAACCCGAACGCCCAATACTTCCCCGGCCGGAGAAAGCCCTATTAATAGCCGAATATTGCCTGAATAGCCGTCGGGTGCGGTGGTTTCATAGGCATAAGCCGAGACTTGATTTTCTTTTTTGGCAAAATAAACCTTTTGAATTCCGTTCAGACTTTCAGCCTTCGGAATGACCGCACTTTCCACTAAATTATTATCAAAATAGCTTTGCGGTATCACTTGCAATAATAATTCTCTCTGCTGTGCTGCCATGGCTTCATCGATTTTTCCTTTGGTAAGAAAGAAAATACCGGCAGAAATTGCGGTACAGAGCAGAGCAACCAAGCCTAAAAGTGCACCATAGCCGGAGCTTATCTTAAATGTTCCCATTATTTTTTCCTTTTAAGTGATAACCTGCCACTCGTGGTCGTGTGTAATGATCGATAAGCGGCACGCAAATATTACTTAACAAAATGGCAAACGCAACACCGTCCGGGTAGTTTCCGTGATAACGAATAAGATAGACAAGAAGACCAACGAGCGCACCAAATACGATTTTCCCACGTGGCGTAATTGAAGCGGTAACAGGATCAGTGGCAATAAAAAATGCACCGAACATCATTGCGCCGCTTAGCATCTGACTGATAGCACTTAAATGCGTGTTGCCGGTAAGGGCTGTAATCGTGGCTAAACTGAAAAAAGTCACTAACATCGCTATCGGAATTTGCCAATGAATGGTGCGTTTTAAAATTAAGAAAATGCCTCCAACCAGAAATGCGACATTCACTTGCCACCAACCTTGTGCAAAATCAGTACCATTTCCCATAAAAATCGGCATTTTAATGAGTTGGTAGAAATCGTCTAATTCTTTGTGGTTTGAATAAAAGATCTTTGCACTATCTAATGGCGTGGCCTGCGTAATTCCGTCAATGCTGTGAGTGAGTTGTGATAGGCTAAAACCATCGGTAGTTAAGCCTGAAAAAATCAATGAAACCGAATCGGAAAATGTCGGTGGTTCCTGCAATAAATTAATCGGCGGTATCCAACTTGTCATTTGTAGAGGAAAGGAAATAAGTAATATCACATAGCCGATCATCGCAGGATTAAACGGGTTTTGCCCTAAACCGCCATAAATATGTTTGCCAAGCAATACTGCGCAAAGCGTACCGATAATAATAATCCAATAAGGAGCGTAAGGCGGGATAGCCATTGCTAAAATTAAGGCGGTTAAGATTACGCTAAAATCGGCAAGATAGGAAAATGGTTTTCTTCCTCGTAACTTTATCGCCGTAAATTCAGCAAGCACTGCGATAGAAATTGCCAGTGTGATTTGAATTAATACACCTAAACCAAAATAATAAATTTGCGTAAATAAAGCGGGTATCATGGCTAAGATAACCCAAAGCATAATACGTGCCGTTAATTTCCCTGAATGTGTGTGAGGGGAGCTGACCATTTTAAACATTATTTATTCCTGAGATTTTTCCAATTCTTGTTGAGTCTGTACGATCTTTTTTGCTTTGCTTGCGTAATAGCGGTTGAATTTCCATCTTTATGTAAAAAAGTTTTATATCCAATTTTCATTGGTGGGGCGTTGAGCAAAGCGTAACGCACCATTTCATCTATTGATGCGTTACGGCTTCGCCTAACGGCATCCTACAATGGTTTGGGCAACTGCTACATAATACAGGAATTTTCTTCTGTTTTTTCGACCGCACTTTCGGTTTTCGTCTCGCTATTGCTGTTTGCTTGAGCAAGTTTTTTCGCTTTAGCCCGAGCAATGGCGGCTGCTACGGCGGCTTTTTTCGGATCAAGTGCGGTTAAATTTTCTTCTGTTTTTTTGACCGCACTTTCGTTTTTCGTCTCGCCGTTGCTGTTTGCTTGAGCGAGTTTTTTCGCTTTAGCCCGAGCAATGGCGGCTGCGACAGCGGCTTTTTTCAGATCAAGTGCGGTTAAATTTTCTTCTGTTTTTTCGACCGCACTTTCGTTTTTCGTCTCGCTGTTGCTGTTTGCCTGAGCAAGTTTTTTCGCTTTAGCCCGAGCAATGGCGGCTGCAACGGCGGCTTTTTTCGGATCAAGTGCGGTTAAATTTTCTTCTGTTTTTTTGACCGCACTTTCGTTTTTCGTCTCGCCGTTGCTGTTTGCTTGAGCGAGTTTTTTCGCTTTAGCCCGAGCAATGGCGGCTGCAACAGCGGCTTTTTTCGGATCAAGTGCGGTTAAATTTTCTTCTGTTTTTTTGACCGCACTTTCATTTTTCGTCTCGCCGTTGCTGTTTGCCTGAGCAAGTTTTTTCGCTTTAGCCCGAGCAATGGCGGCTGCAACGGCGGCTTTTTTCGGATCAAGTGCGGTTAAATTTTCTTCTGTTTTTTTGACCGCACTTTCGTTTTTCGTCTCGCCGTTGCTGTTTGCTTGAGCGAGTTTTTTCGCTTTAGCCCGAGCAATGGTGGCTGCAACAGCGGCTTTTTTCGGATCAAGTGCGGTTAAATTTTCTTCCGTTTTTTCGACCGCACTTTCGGTGTTTGTCTCGCTACTGTTGTTTGCCTGAGCAAGTTTTTTCGCCTTAGCCCGTGCAATGGCGGCTGCGACTGTGGCTTTTTTTGTGTCGGTAGTTGGGTTTTCCGGTGCCGTATTTTCTTCCGTTATCGTTTCCACTTGCTGACGTGCCAGCCGGCGGGCTTTACGCAATGCCATGATATCCGTATTATCCGGTTGAATTTCGCCTTTTTCCGAAGTAACGGTTTTAATTTGTATTGTTTCGGTAGCTTCAGATTTTTTTGCTTTCAAACGTTCTAATGCGGCTTTTACCGGATCTTCTCCTTTGGTTTTAACAAGCTCCTCTCGGCGTGCTTCAGCTGCACGTTGGGTGCGGGCTTTACGTTCTTGCTCTTCACGCTCCATACGTGCTTGTTTCGCTTCAAAACGAATTTTGGCTTCATCTGCTTTTTTCTGTTTTTCTTTGATTTGCCAAATTTTTGCTTTTTCTTGGCGGAAATATTGAATCAATGGAATGTGGCTCGGGCAAACATAGGCACAAACGCCGCATTCGATACAATCTTTCAGCGCGTATTCTTCCGATTTTTTGTGATCTTCACTACGGGCAAACCAATAAAGTTGCTGAGGCATAAGATTAACGGGACAAGCGTCAGAACAGGCGGAACACCGAATGCAGGCTTGCTCCTGTTGAGGCTCGGCATATTCAAAATGATCCGGCGCAAGGAGGCAGTTTACGATTTTAGTTACCGGTGCATTAAGATTTGGTAATTCCAATCCCATCATAGGGCCGCCGACAAAGACGGGAAAACGTTCATCAAATCGATAACCTACGTGGGTGAGTGCGTGATAAATCGGTGTACCGAATCGCACCCAATAATTCCCTTTTTTTTGGATTTTATCACCTGTAAGCGTTATTGCACGCTCAATTAGGACTTCGTCATCCATAACGGCACGTTTGATTGCAAAGACCGTTCCTACATTCTGCATTAGTACCCCAATGCTGGATGAACGTTCACCACTTGGTACTTCCATACCCGTGAGTAAATAGATCAATTGTTTTGCCGCACCGGAGGGATATTTTGTCGGAATAATGCGTACATCAATATCATTTGCACCTTGTAGGGCGTGTTTGATGGCTTTAATTGCTTCCGGTTTATTGTCTTCAATGGCGATAACTACTTTTTCCGGGCGCAAAATATAGCGCAAAATACGTACACCTTCGATAATTTCATCGCTATGTTCTTGCATAAGGCGATCATCACAGGTGATGTAAGGTTCACATTCTGCGCCATTAATGATTAATAATTTAATTTTTTTATCTGCCGATTGGATCTTCGCTGCGGTAGGGAAAACCGCTCCCCCCAGTCCGGCTACGCCGGCTTGGTAGATTTTTTCGATTAGTTGTTCCGGTGTTAGACGTAGAAAATCATCAACCGGATGACGTTCAACCGATTGATCCAATCCGTCTGCCAATAAATGAATTGTCGGTTCATCTAAGCCTGAAGGGTGGGCTGCAACATAAGGCGCGATAGATTTAATGATTCCGGATGTTGGAGCATGAATAGGCAGCATACGCAAGCCATCGCCTTGCGTTAGGGGTTGACCTTTTAAAACATAATCACCGACTTTCACCAGCAGATTGCCCGCTTGCCCGGCATGCTGCTTCAGTGGAACGTAGAAATCCGTACTTAAAGGAATTGTTCTTAGCGGTTGGTGGCTTGACTGAGCTTTCATATCCGGTGGGTGAATGCCACCTTTGAAATCCCATAATTTGCCGGAATTAAAACGAGATAAAACGTCCGTCATTTATTCCCCCACAACTAATTTTTTATCAGTATCGCTGATGTTTACCACCGGAATGACTAACTTGGCATCAAATTTCCAATCCCAACTGTCAATATTTTTTTTCACGGGAATCATTGAAATACAATCCGTAGGGCAGGGGGCAACGCAAAGTTCGCAGCCGGTGCAGAGATCCGGTATGATGGTATGCATTGCTTTGTTTGTGCCGATAATGGCATCTACCGGACAGGCTTGGATACATTTAGTGCAGCCGATACACATATTTTCATCAATAAATGCCACCATTTCGATGGGTTCTTCTACCCCCTCCATCGTAGGGACATCCACCCCCAAAATTTCTGCAATTTTTACAACGGTAGGTTGACCGCCGGGAATACATTTTGTGATTTCATCACCATTGGCAATCGCTTCCGCATAAGGTTTACAACCGGGATAACCGCATTGCCCGCATTGGCTTTGAGGTAGTACGGCATCGATTTTTTCTACAATGGGATCTGCCTCGACCTTTAATTTTAGGGAAGCAAAGCCCAAAATCGCACCGAAGATTAAGGCGAGTAAGGTGATTACAACGAGTAAAACGGTCATTATTTCTTTGTTTTTCCGGAAAATTTTTGATAAAGCCCGATAAATAAAATCAGTACGGTGATAGCCATTAAAAGATAAATCATAAAGTCATCAATATTATTTAACGAGCCCCGTAAAGCCCATAAAAGCAAGGGACATTAATCCTGCCGTAATTAAGGCGATAGATGAACCTCGAAACGTGATAGGCACATCTGCCGCGATGAGGCGTTCGCGCAGTGCGGCGAATAACACCAAAACAAGAGCGAAACCGAGGGAGGCACCAAATCCGTAAATGACGGATTCTGTGAGATTGTGTGCCAAATTTACATTGAGCAATGCTACGCCTAAAACCGCGCAGTTTGTAGTGATCAAAGGTAAGAAGATACCAAGTAGACGATAAAGTGTCGGGCTGGTTTTATTGATCACCATTTCCGTGAATTGTACGACAACCGCGATAACGAGAATGAAAACTAGCGTACGTAAAAATGTGGCGTTTAAAGGCTGCAAAATATAATGATCCACTAAGTAAGCACAAAGCGAAGCCACGGTTAAAACAAACATCGTTGCCAACCCCATCCCCACCGCTGTTTCAATTTTTTTCGATACGCCCATAAAGGGACAAAGCCCTAAAAATTTCACTAACACGAAATTGTTAATCAATGCCGTACCGATAACCAATAAAATATAATGTGTCATCACTCACCGCCTTTATTTATAAGGGCGATATTATCCCTATTTCTGAACGGGAGAACAATAGGTAATTTGGGGGAGAACCGTTACTTTTTCTTCGCTTTAAAAATCTTTAATCGTTATTCGGGTAAACATAGCTAGAGCGACAAATAAAGTGCGGTCAATTTTGCCGATGTTTTTGAAAATATTCATACAGTTGCGGCAACAATTGCGCAATCAAGTTTAGTTGTTGAAACGGTATCGTAAAGGCAGATTTTTCTTTAATTTGAGTTTCATCCCATTGCACTTCTTTGAGGCTTAATACAATGTTTTCTTGTAATTTATGAAAAACTTCTTGTGGGAGTTTTTCAATATTTTCTAGGGTATATAAGATTTTTTTGGCTGTGGGATAGAAACCGGATAAAAATTGGGTGTTTTGTCGCAGCTTTGTCATACGATAGCGATAAGAACCGAGTGCCGAGATGTAGCTTAATAGGGAATAGTTCATTTTCAGTAAATCAAATCCTTCCTGCAAATGGGCTTGATATTTGTGCGGTTCATTATTCATATTGGAAAGTGTGGAACTTAGTGCCGCAGCATATTGATGGGCATTGCGGCGTGCAATGCGGTATTTTAAGTCATCACTTTTACCAAATTGTAATTGACTGATGATATGTAAAAAATATTGGGCATCACTGTGAATAGCTTGGTGGCTCACTTTATTTAATTCTAAATACTTCCAATCCGGCCATAAATAGGACACGGCAAACCAAGAGATCGCCGTGCCGATTAAGGTATCCAGTAAACGAGGTAACAAAGCGGTTTCTGCACCAAACCCCATTACATCAAAACTAATAAGCACCTGTAAGGTTATGAAAAAGGTGGAGAAGCTATAATTGTTGCTTCGGAAAAAGAAAAAGAGGGTGCAGGTGAGAACGATTAGACCTAGTTGCATTTCCAGTGTCGGGTTTAAATAAGGCAGTAGTGAACCGACTACAACGCCTAAAATCGTGCCGATAATTCGTTGGCGTAATCTGGTTTTTGTAGCGGAATAATTAGGCTGACAGACAAAAACTGCGGTAAGTAAAATCCAGTAACCGAGGTTAAATCGGAAAAATTCCACAATGGCACAGCAGGCGAATACCACGATTGAAAGTCGAACCGCGTGTCGGAAGAGTGGCGATTCAAAGGTGAAATGGCTGAAAATGACGGAAACGATGTTTTTTAAACCGGTAATTTGTTCCGTGTGAATGCGGGCGTTTTGTTCATTTTCTGTGGTTTCTTGTTCTAATTGGCGTAACTGATAGTCAATGTTTTGTAGATTATCCAATAGCGTTTGGATAACTAATAATTGTTCGCTATGTTCAGTGTGTTGGTGGCTATAAAGCTCGAAGGATTGCATTGTTCCGATTAATGCTTTTTCTACCCGAGGATTATAGCGGTAAGATCTATTTTCACGCAGACTTGCGGCAATTCCATGACAAGCCTGAGCTTGTAATTCCAGCAATCGTTGAATACGGAAAATTAAATCCGTATTTTTGAGTTGTTCGGCGATTTGTTTGTAATCAAAATGGGTGGAATTTGTGCGTTCGTGAATTTCTTGCGCGGTGAAATAATAGCGAATCATTCGTTTGGTACGAGTATGCCGATGTTGTCCGCGGATACGATAGAAAAGCGTCGTTCTGGCAAGATTAAAAGCATTGACTACATTGGCGTTTTTCATCGCAAAATTAAGGTGCTTTTTCTCGATTTCATCTACTTCATCAGGATCAAAAAATTCAGATTTTGCATCCAGATATTCTCCCAAAGCACAAAAAGCTTTTGCAACGCTTTCTTGCACGGGGCGGTTCGGAAAGAACAGGTACACAACCAGTGTAACAATGCTGTAAAGCGTGGTTCCGATGATAATCAGCAGTGGATTAATATACCAGTTTTGCACGACATTCGAGGAATAAGTCAGGGTAGTATAAACCGCAATCACCAATGTTCCGAAAGCAATGGTTCGATAGCGTTCTCCGATAGCTCCTATCATCGTAAAAACAAAGGTGCCGATTGTCATCAATATTAAGTAGGATAAGGCGTTATCAATGTTTAGTTGAACGATGATTGCAGAAAACGTGAAGGCGATAAGGGTGTAGAAAATGTTTTTCAGTCTGCCGGTTAGGCGGTTATCCAAATCGACTAAACCGCCGGCAATAATCCCCAATATCAAGGGCATAGATTGGGTAGAAATATCAAAGAACCAAATACCAAGTGCGGCAATATTTACTGCAATGAAGATAGGAATCGCAGCAATGACTTTTGCATTGAGCCAATGGTTCATTTGATTATCCTCTTTATTTTCTATTGATTAATGTAAAAAGTGAGCCTTATAAGCTCACTTTTCATCTTAAAGTGCGGTCATTATAGTGAATTAAATTTAAAAATGTTGACGAGCGTTGCTACACCTCGCCGTACTGTTTGTACTGTCTTCGGCTTGCAGTTTTTGTATCTATTTTAATTTAATTCCCTATTATTTATGAGATTTTGCCCAGTTCAAGAAACGTGTTTGAGTTTCTTTGTCCGCTTGTTGGAACCAATATTGTAATTGTTGTTCCGCCACGTTTTGACCTTGAACCACTACTTTTCCTTTGGTTGCTTTGCTGTTTGCGGCCCCCGCCGTTGCCATCATAGGCGCTGCCGGTGCTGTTGCTACGGCAAGTGAAGATACTGCGGCTTTAGCTCCGGAAGCATTGTAACCTGCTAAATCACTTACTACATTAGCGGACGGGAATAAACCCTCTTGTTTTAAAATATCGATTTTAGCCGGAATTTCTTGTCCGGAAGTTGTTTTTACTGTGATAACCGGTGCTGAATTGAATTTTTCAGCTTCCCTTTTATTACGAATACTTGGTGCGGAAATGACCAAATCTTCAGTACTACCTTGGAAAGTTACGATAATCGGATTGGACTCAAATAAAGACTGGCTTGAACCTCCACCTACAATTTCACTCACGCGAACGACAACTTGGTGGGTAGTTGTGTCAGTTACATTGAATGAACGGGTTTCTTTTAAAAGGGATTTATTTGCTTTTTGTCCATCAATAGCTAAAAAATCCATATTCGATGAAGTTGAAACCATACCGGCAAAAGCGGCAGAGCTTGTCAATAAGGTTGCGATACTAAATGCTATGGTACGTAATTTCATTATTACTCCTTTTTACTTGTAAACGAAATTGCCGTCTATGCTATGCTAATTTCCGTAAAATGAAAATAGGCAAGTGCGGTTAAAAATGAAAAAGTTTTATAGTATTGTTTTCTATTCTTCTTAGGAGGCTTTCGGATAACAAAAATGTTATAGGAGAGTAGGATGAGAAAGTAAATTAAGCTGAGATAAGTAAAGTCATTAAATTGTGTTTTTTGTTACAGAAATGACTGAGAGATTAAATCATAGTAAGGTTTTGTTAAAAATTAAGCTTTAAAACAACAAGTTAACGAACAACGAGGATATTTACCCCGAGTAATTTTAATCTTTAAATTATTGTTAAATTTTTGTTTGAATTTATTTGACAATACATAGGCGAAGCGTTAAAACACTGTAGTGCTTTCTTCTCATTAAGGGGGGCTTATGCTAACCATATCTTATACCAGCGAATTTTCATTATTATGTGCTTTGTCGCCACCTGCGACTTTGTCAAACCAACAACGGCTATGGCAATTTGCAAAATGGAGTGAGGGGCTGCCGGACGTGCAAGAAGCCGTGGTGGGAATGAATAATCTGACGTTGTTTTTTTTCTCATCACCTGATACGACCATCATCAAAACCTTGCTTGAGCAATGGGAAGCCCTACAACATCAATCCTTTCAAGACATCGGGCGACTGATTGAAATCCCTGTGCATTATGGCGGCGAAGTCGGGTTGGATTTAGCCGCTGTAGCTCAATTTCATCGCTGTTCCCCCGAAGAGATTATCCGCCGTCATACCGAGCCCACCTACACTGTTTTTATGATCGGTTTTCAACCCGGTTTTCCTTATTTAGGCGGTTTGCCCCACCATTTACACACCCCAAGACACGCCAAGCCTCGTGCCAAAGTGCCTGCGGGAGCAGTGGGGATTGGAGGGGAGCAAACGGGTATTTATCCTTTCAGCTCTCCCGGTGGTTGGCAGCTTATAGGGCAAACCTCAATTCCGCTATTTGATGCGAACAAAGAGCCACCTGTATTGCTACAAGCGGGTGATAAAGTGAAATTTTTTGCAGAGCGTATCGAACTATGATTTATATTCAATCTCTTCAAGCCTTTGCTCATATTCAAGATTTAGGGCGTTTGGGTTATCGTGGACAAGGTATCGGGCAAGCCGGAGCAATGGATAAGCTTGCCTTAAAAGCAGGCAATTTATTGCTACAAAATGCTCCTGAATGCCCGGCGATTGAATTTGCAATGGGCGGTCTTACCCTCACTTTTGATTGTGCCACCCCATTTTGTTTAACCGGGGCATTATGCGAAGCAACCCTTGATAATCAACCGATTTTTCCTTATTGGCGTTACACGGCAAAGGCCCGCCAAACCTTACATATCAAGCGTATTACCACAGGAAACTATGGCTATTTATGCGTTGCCGGAGGCATAAACGTTCCGCTCTTTTTGAACTCCGCCAGTACCGATTTAAATGCGAAGTTCGGCGGATTTTACGGGCGTTTATTGAAGAAAGGCGATCATTTAGCCACTGGTAAGCGTGATACTTACCTTTCCCCGTTAGGCATTGAGCCGATCAATTTTTGTTCGCAAATTCACGCTTTGGTTTCTAGCGAATATGAAGCTTTTGAAGAAACTAGCCAACAGGCTTTTTGGCAACAGGCGTGGACAATTCAAACGCCTAGTGGACGAATGGGCTATCGCCTGCAAGGAGAAGCCTTGCGGCTGCGTTCAGCCTTAGAAATGCTTTCGCACGCTGTGCCGATGGGAACGATACAAGTACCGCCCGATGGGCAACCTATCGTGTTAATGGCAGATGCTCAAACTACAGGAGGATACCCGAAAATCGGCTGTGTAATACAGGCGGATTTAGGCAGACTGGCACAACAAGCGGTCGGATCTTCTGTACGTTTTACCCAAGTAGATCGCCAAACGGCACAGAGATTATCCCAACAAGATGAGCTCTATTTAGACAACATTAGGAGAAAAGCAAATGCAACACGTTGATTTAAATGTCGATTTAGCCGAAGGCTGTGGCAACGATGAAGTGTTATTACAATTAGTCAGCTCCGCCAATGTGGCTTGTGGTTTACACGCAGGTGATTATCAAGAAATGAACAAGGCAATTCGTTGGGCGAAAGCGAACCAAGTTGCCGTGGGTGCTCACCCTAGCTTTCCTGATCGAGCCAATTTCGGGCGAACAGAAATGCAACTTGCCCCCGACGATTTGCAAGCTTGTTTGCGTTACCAACTTGGGGCAATCAAAGCCTTATGTGATGCGGAAGGCGTAAAATTAGCCTATGTAAAACCGCACGGGGCATTATATAACCAAGCGGCTAAAGATGCGGAGCTTGCAACCTTGATCGTTAAAACGATCAAAGCCTTCGATCCTAATTTAAAGCTGATGGCGTTATCGGGGAGTTTACCGATTCAAATCGCTCAAGATCTCGGCTTAGGCACGATTTCAGAAGTATTTGCCGACCGTCATTATTTAGCCGATGGTTCACTTGTGCCTCGTTCAAGAGCTGATGCCTTAGTGAAAGATGAAGATGAGGCGATCCGTCAAGTGTTGCAAATGGTCAAAACCGGCACGGCACAATCCGTCGAGGGGCAGATGATCCCAGTGAATGCCGAAAGTATCTGTTTACACGGTGATGGCGAACACGCTGTCGATTTTGCAAAACGCATTGTGGCATCACTCCGTTCACAAAATATCCAAATTATGTCTTGTCGTTAAGGGGGAAGTATGTCTGCTAACCGTAATGCCCTATTAGGGGCTGCTTTTTTAATGGCAACCTCAGCCATTGGTCCGGGCTTTTTAACTCAAACCGCTACCTTTACCCAAACCCTGCTGGCAAGTTTCGGCTTTGTGATCCTGCTCTCTATTTTGCTGGATATTGGGGCTCAACTCAATATTTGGCGAATTATCTCTGTGTCTGAAAAACGGGCTCAAGACATTGCTAATGAAGTATTGCCGGGAGCGGGATATGTGCTTGCCGTGTTGATTGTAATGGGCGGATTGGCGTTTAATATCGGCAATGTAGGGGGAGCCGGTTTAGGGCTAAATATTCTCATCGGCGTTTCGCCCGAAGTCGGTGCTTTGATTAGCGGTGCAATCGCTATCGGCATTTTTATTTTCAAAGAGGCGGGCAAAGCGATGGATCGATTTGCTCAAATAATGGGGTTTATTATGATTGCTTTAACCCTTTATGTTGCCTTTAAAGCCAATCCGCCTATTGGTGAAGCGGTTTACCACACTTTTTTACCTGAACAACTGGATGTGATTGCCATCGTTACCCTTGTGGGTGGCACAGTAGGTGGCTACATCACCTTTGCAGGGGCACATCGTTTATTAGATGCAGGCATTAAAGGGAAATCCGCTCTTAAAGAAGTCAGCAAAAGCTCAATCTCTGCCATTTTAATTGCCTCTATTATGCGGGTGGTGTTATTTCTTGCGGTGTTAGGCGTTGTTGCACAAGGGGTTAAACTCGATCCGGCTAATCCTGCGGCAACCGCATTTTCCTTTGTCGCCGGAGATATTGGGCTTATGATTTTCGGAATGGTCATTTGGGCGGCTTCTATTACTTCGGTAATTGGTGCTGCCTATACTTCCGTTTCTTTTATCACCAGTTTCTCCCCAAAAATAGAGCAACACAAAAACCGCTGGATTGTAATTTTTATTGCAATATCGACCGCTATTCTCGCCACCATTGGTCGCCCTGCACAGGTGTTAGTCTTTGTCGGCACACTTAATGGCTTTATTTTACCGATTTCACTCGGCTTAATCTTAATTGCGGCTTACAAGAAATCCATTGTCAAAGATTACAAACACCCCGTTTCATTGGCGATTTGTGGTTGGATTGTCGCAATTTTAATGGCGATATTAAGCACGATCACCTTCGTTAAATATCTCGGTTTGTGGTTTTCATAACAGATAGTTTAAATATAGCACTTGGGGAAAATACTGAAATATATTGAGGAAATGAAAGTGACAAAGCAATTTTTTATTTACGGACGTGTACAAGGTGTTGGATTTCGCTATTTTACTTGGAAAGAAGCGGAAAAAATAGGTATCAAAGGTTCGGTAAGAAACCGCAGTGATGGCTCTGTGGAAGTGATTGCTCAAGGCAATGAGGCACAAGTAAGTGCTTTGGCGCAATGGTTAAAAACAGGACCGAAAACGGCAAAAGTGGAACGAGTGATCGTAAATGAACATAGAGAAATTATCGTGAAAAATTTTTCTATTATTCATCATTAAAATTAACCGCACTTTTGCGAAATTATCGGATTTTGCGTAGAATGTGCCGATTTTTTTATGGGGAGTAACTATGCGCAATCAAACCAAAATCCACCTTGAACAACTTCGGCAAACGATGCAGCGTTTAAATTTGTGGCAGGCTATGCCGCCGGCGCAGGAAGCGTTTTTAAGCCAAGAACCTTTTTCGCTTGATACGATGGCGCCGGAAGAATGGTTGCAATGGGTTTTTATTCCTCGTATGCAGGCGTTATTAGAAAGCGGTGCACCGTTACCGAATCAAATTGCGATTTCACCTTATATTGAAGAAGCATTGAAAGAGTTTGATGATCTTACTGTATTGCTTGCTCCTTTAGTTGCATTGGAAGAGTTGTTACAAAATCAATGACATTAGAGATTTTATATCAAGACGAGTGGTTGGTTGCCGTGAATAAACCGGCAGGAATGTTGGTGCACCGTAGTTGGTTGGATACCCACGAAACGCAATTTGTGATGCAAACCTTGCGTGATCAAATCGGGCAACACGTATTTCCTATTCACCGTTTGGATCGTCCGACTTCCGGTGTATTGTTATTTGCATTAAAGCCTGAAGTCGCACATTTGATGTGTTTGCAATTTGAGCAAAAGACGGTAAAAAAATCTTATTTGGCGATTGTTCGTGGTTATGTGCAAGAAAACGGGCGTATTGATTATCCATTGAAAGTTCGGTTAGATAAAATTGCGGATAAGTTTGCCGAAGAAGGCAAAGAACCGCAAGATGCCGTCACGGATTATGAATGTATAAAAACCGTTGAAATGCCATATCCGGCAGGGCGTTATACGACTTCACGTTATTCCTTGCTGCGTTTAATACCGCATACGGGGCGAAAACATCAGTTGCGTCGTCATTGTAAACATATTTTTCACCCTATTTTAGGTGATACACAGTACGGTGATTTACATCAAAATCGTGCATTAGCGGAAAATACGGGAGGCAAACGCTTATTCTTACACGCGGAAACCTTGTGTTTTAAACATCCTATTTGGGCGCAGAAGGAAATCATCATTAATGCACCATTAGATGAACAATGGCAAAATTTAATAAAAATATTCGGTTGGTAAATTATGTTAGATATTCAATTGACACACGAAGAACAACAAAGAGCGGTTGAAAAAATCCAAGAATTGATGGCGCAAGGCGTTAATAGCGGGGAAGCTATCCAAATTGTGGTGAAAGAACTACGTGAATTATATGAAAAAGAAGATAAAAATAGCAAAAAATAAAATTTTTTGTGATCTCCATAACACTTTTTGATCTTGCTTGTTGCATAAGAAAAGAAAATGTTTGAACATAGCCACCAATTTGGTGATAAGGCATTAGTCTTATTTGATTTATAAATTATAGGCGAAGCCTAAGAGGTCTGTTATGGAAATTGGTGTTGTTAAGTGGTTCAATAATGCAAAGGGATTTGGTTTTATTTCCGCAGAAGGCGTGGATACTGATATTTTTGCACATTACTCCGTGATTGAAATGGATGGTTATCGTTCATTGAAAGCCGGGCAAAAAGTGCAATTTGAAGTTATTCACGGTGACAAAGGATCTCACGCCACAAAGATTATTCCGATTGCGGAATAAAATAAGAACTGATATTTGGTGTTCTTAAAGTTTCCTCTTTTTAGTTAAGTTAAAAGGCAAGGCTCATCACCTTGCTTTTTTATTTCAGTAAATTTCTTAGGCTGCTTTTCATTGCCGACATTTGGCTCTCGTACAAGGCTTTGCTTTCGCGTTCATCGATCATATAGCTGATGGTTTCGGAAAGAGTCATATTCATTTTGCGTGAATATTTTGAAAGACGTAGCCAAACCGCATATTCCAAATCAATAGATTTTTTCTTAGTGGATTGTTTTTCCGCATTAAAAAAACGCTTTCGGCGAGCACGAATTGCTTGGTCTAACTTAATGGGTAATGCAGTGGAAAGATGATGTTTGATCCAATTTTCGATTTTCTCCGGATAATGTTGACTTTCTAATAATTCGTTAACAACCGTCTCTTGTAGACTTTTTTCATTATAACGGGTGATATTTTCACCTTCGCGATGTTTACGAATAAGATAAATCCATTTCCAGTTTGCTTCTTGATTTTCGAGTTTTTGATATTTCATAACGATGATTTTTAGTGACGTGGTAACCATTTCAATATACGCATTTTAGTGTCATTTTTCCAGTTGATTTTTATAATATCCATAAATGTGAGATAATGCCCTCAATTTTACTAATGAGAAATCACCCGTGAGTTCATCTTTTTTTCAAAAACAATCTCTTGATTGGCAAGCCTTGCAGCCACAATTAATCCTTACCGAAAAACCGACACAACCTCTTGATTTTTGGGCATTACAACCGAACGTTAAAAATGCGCTTTCTTTATTTTTACGAAACGCAAACCGTTCTCTTATGCTGCTAAAAGCCGATGATCAAGCGGATTACGCAGATTTATTAATATCACTTATGCGTGAAATGTTACCCGAAGTGCGGTCGGTTTTCGGAGCGAATTATATGGTGGAACAAGGTGATTCTTTTTCCTTTCCGCATATCAAGGTAGAACCTGCACAATCTTTAGAAGATAATTTTGCTGCTTCAGGTGAAGTATTAAGTGCGCTTTATTGCGATCAATTTCAGCTTTTCGGGAGTGTGAAAGTGCATCCAAGCTCGCGAGACATTCAACTCACACCGGGGTTGGTGCATCGCGCAAATGGTGGCGTGTTGATTTTGGGCGCTTCTACATTGCTGAGCCAATTTGATTTATGGCAACGTTTAAAGCATATTTTACAAACCAAGCAATTTAATTGGTATTCTTCTCACCCTTTTAAAACTTTACCTTGCGATATTCCTGCTTATCTTATTGATGTAAAAGTGATTATTTTAGGTAATCGAACAGAGCTCGCCGCACTTGGCGAATTAGAGGAAAATTTATACGCTTTTGCCGATTATGCGGAGATTGAAAATTATCTTTCGGTTGCGAATGTAGAGGAGCAGAAAAGTTGGGTGTCTTATGTGCAGCAGATAGCGGAAAAACAAAGAATTGAACTTGATTTTTCCGCTTTTAATAAACTTTATCAACTTTTGGTTCGTGAAAGTGAAAATCGTTTTTTGATCAATGTTTCGCCCAACACGTTAAAAACGATGCTGCTAAATGCTTCGATTTCAGCGCAAAAAACAGGATTAAGTGCGGTCGATTTTGAGTATGTTTTTCAACAACAAGCCGCTCAACACGGATTTTTGAGAGAACAAACTTATTCGGATATTTTAAATGAGCAGGTTTATGTTGAAACCAAAGGTGAAATTGTAGGGCAAATCAATGGGTTGTCCGTTATTGAATATCCCGGTACTCCGGTAGCCTTTGGCGAACCTTCCCGAATTAGTTGTATTGTGCAATTCGGTGATGGAGAAGTGGTGGATGTTGAACGAAAAAATGAGCTTGCCGGTAATTTACACAGCAAAGGAATGATGATCGCACAAGCCTGTTTATCAAATATCCTAGAATTGCCCTCTCAGTTACCCTTTTCCGCATCGCTTGTCTTTGAACAATCTTATGGCGAAATTGATGGTGATAGTGCCTCTTTGGCGATTTTCTGCGTTCTTACCAGCGCATTGGCGGAGTTACCGTTGCCACAGCATATTGCCATCACAGGAGCCATCGATCAATTCGGTTTGGTACACGCCGTAGGGGGAGTAAATGATAAAATCGAAGGATTTTTCACGATTTGTCAACGTCGCGGTTTAACCGGCAATCAAGGCGTGATTATTCCTGCAACCACCATTCAGCAATTAAGCCTTTCTAATGAGGTGGTAAGTGCGGTCAAAAACGGCGAATTTTTTATCTTTCCGGTAGAAGACATTTACCAAACTTGTGATCTCATTTTTCAACGTGATTTATTGGAAGAAGATAAAATCTATGCTGACAATAAAACACCGATTTCCCGTTTGATTCAACAGCGCCTCGATTTTAAGGCGACACCGATAAAAAAAGGTTTGTTGGATTTTTTCCGGTTCTAAAATTTAAAAAGCGCGAACTTGGGTTCGCGTTTTTTTATACATCAAATCGACTGATTGGACAAGTTCAGCTAACAAGTGTTTTCTATTTACATTAAGTATTATTCCTTTTAGAATGCGGTATTATCAGTTATTTACTGAGATTAGATTTAATTAAGGAATAAAAATGCAAAACACTTGTTCACCAAATAAAAAAGAAAGTTACACCTACGAAGATTTACTCGCCTCCGGTCGTGGTGAATTATTTGGTGCAGAGGGCCCGCAGCTTCCGGCGCCGACAATGTTAATGATGGATCGCATTGTTAAAATGACAGAAAATGGCGGTGCATTTGATAAAGGTTATATTGAAGCGGAATTAGATATTCACCCTGATTTGCCTTTTTTTGGCTGTCATTTTATTGGTGATCCGGTAATGCCGGGGTGCTTAGGTTTGGATGCGATGTGGCAGTTAGTCGGTTTCTTCCTCGGCTGGGTAGGGGGCAAAGGAAAAGGACGTGCATTAGGTGTAGGTGAAGTGAAGTTTACCGGTCAAATTTTACCGACCGCAAAAAAAGTCATTTACCGCATTAATATGAAGCGGGTAATTAATCGTAAATTGGTGATGGGAATGGCTGATGGTGAAGTGGAAGTTGATGGGCGTGTGATCTATACCGCAACAGATTTGAAAGTCGGATTATTCCAAGATACCTCTAGTTTCTAAGATTATAGTGAATAAAACTAAGCGGTATTAAGTAGCATTTGCACAAAAAACTTGTAGGGTAGCGTTAGGCGAAGCCGTAACGCACCGTAATGAAATTTATTGATAAATTGATAGATCCCGCAGGGTGGGCAAATTTTTTGCCCACCTTTCTAATTACGATATTCAATGGTCGGCAACCGGTTGCTCCGCCCTCCCCCAAGAAATATCAAAACTCTTTGTGCACCTGATATATAATACTGTTTCGGTTATTTACTATTCCTCATCCACCACATCTACAAATGCCGCATTTAACAATTTCCCTAAATCTTCGGCGGTAAGTTCTACGCTTAGCCCGCGTTTTCCGCCGGAAACGTAAATGGTTTCAAAATCAAGTGCGGTCGAATTTATCACTGTTTTTACCCGTTTCTTTTGTCCGATTGGACTAATGCCTCCCACTAAATAGCCTGTGCTTTTTTGTGCCGAATCTTTCTCCGCCATTTCAACTTTTTTGGCACCGATCGCCTTTGCCGCTTTCTTCATATTGAGCATATTTGCGGTCGGTAGAACAAAGCAGGCGAGTTTCTTTTGATCGCCGTTTTCCGCAACAAGTAAGGTTTTAAAGGAGCGATGAGGAGCAATACCTAATTTTTCGGCGGCTTCATCACCAAAATGTGTGTTGTTCGGATCGTGATCATAAGTATGCAGAGTAAAAGGAATTTTTTGTTTTTTGAGCAAATCAATTGCGGGTGTCATTTTATTTTTTGTCCTTTTTTTGTAGAATGGCACGTTATTTTACAGCGGAGAAAAAAATGGACGCAAGCCTAAATATCGCCATTTCGGCAGAATTTGAATTATGCGAGAAAATTGCAGAAAGCCTTGAACAAAGTGCTTTAAATATCGGCAACATCTCAATTGTTGAGATTTATCCCTTTGAAGAAGAGCAAGGCGTGCGTTTTAACAATAAAAGTGTGATGCAATATTCACCGCAGGAAATGGATTGGTCGGCGGTGAATTATCTCTTTTTCGCTGGTGATATTGAACAAGCTTCACACATTGCCGCTGCCGCGGAAAGCGGTTGTATTGTTATTGATATGAAAGGGGTATGCGCAGCATTGTCCGATGTGCCGGTTGTGGTGCCAAGTGTGAATGAGGTGGATCTTGTTGAGTTAAGACAACGTAATATTGTCAGTTTGCCTGATCCACAAGTTAGCCAACTTGCTTTGGCAATTTATCCTTTATTACAAACGGCAAATTTCTCGCAAATTTTTATCACCTCTTTACTTCCGGCTTCTTATCAAAATACCGATACGGTAAATAAACTTGCCGGGCAGACTGCACGTCTGCTAAATGGTATTCCGTTAGAAGAAAAAGAACCCCGCTTTGCTTTTGATGTACACCCACAAACTACATTGTCATTATCGCAACAACTTCAAAAGATCTTTCCTCAATTAGATTCAGTGCTATTTCACGCTGTGCAAGTGCCGGTATTTTATGGAATGGCACAAAAAGTGACCGCACTTTCCGATTATGATGTCGATTTCCAGCCACAAGAAAACGACTTTTTGCAATATCATGATAACCTTATCACACCGGTTATTAACGGTGAAATGGAAAGTGGGGAATCGCAGGTGAGATTGCATATCAGCGGGCTAAGTGCGGTTGAAAACGGCATTGAATTTTGGAGCGTTGCCGATGAACAACGTTTTAATCTTGCCTATCTTTCGGTGAGATTATTAGAAGCGATTTATCATCAAGGTTATTAATTTAAGGAACAATTATGTTAGAACGACTTTTTAAATTACGTGAAAAAGGTTCAACCACAAAAACTGAAATTATTGCGGGTATCACCACTTTTTTCACCATGGTTTACATTGTGTTTGTGAACCCTTCTGTTCTTGGTGATGCAGGAATGGATAAGCAAGTGGTGTTTGTTACAACTTGCCTGATTGCTGGAATCGGAACGATTGCAATGGGATTATTTAGTAATCTTCCTATCGCACTGGCACCGGCAATGGGCTTAAATGCTTTCTTCGCTTATGTCGTTGTCGGAAAACTCGGTTATTCGTGGGAAATCGGGATGGGAACGATTTTTTGGGGATCGGTCGGTTTATTTATTCTAACCCTTTTTCAAATTCGTTATTGGTTAATGGCATCTATTCCTTTGGCGTTACGCGTAGGGATTGGGGCAGGGATCGGTTTTTTCATTGCGCTCATCGGATTTAAAAATATGGGAGTGGTGGTTGCCAATCCGGCAACTTTAGTTGCTCTCGGTGATTTACATGATCCGAAAATACTGCTCGGTGTATTAGGATTTTTCATCATTGTCGTATTGGCGGCACGTAATATTTTTTCCGGTGTGCTGATTTCTATCGCAGTGGTAACGGGTTTGGCATTATGGCTTGATGAATCCGTAGTGTTTCACGGGGTGATGTCTATGCCGCCTGCATTAGATGCCGTTGTGGGAAAAGTCGATCTCGCCGGCGCATTGGATACCGCTTTGCTGGGCATTATTTTTTCATTCTTATTGGTAAATCTATTTGATTCTTCAGGTACGTTATTGGGGGTTACCGACAAAGCAGGTATCAGCGATGAAAAAGGGCGTTTCCCGAAAATGAAACAAGCTTTATTCGTAGATAGTATAAGTGCGGTAGGCGGTTCTTATATCGGCACATCTGCGATTAGTACTTATATCGAAAGCGGAGCGGGAGTTTCTGTAGGCGGACGTACGGGACTAACGGCGGTAACCGTAGGCGTATTATTTTTATTGACGATTTTCTTCTCGCCGCTTGCGAGTGTGGTGCCGGCTTATGCCACGGCAGGCGCATTGGTTTATGTGGGAATTTTAATGGCATCCAGCCTTATTCGCGTGCAATGGGATAATTTAACGGAAGCTACACCGGCGTTTATTACTGCCGCGATGATGCCGTTTACCTATTCCATTACGGAAGGTATCGCTTTTGGTTTTATTAGCTATTGCATTATGAAAACTTGTACCGGTCGCATTAAAGAAGTCAATGCACCGGTTTGGGTAGTATCCATTTTATTTATTGCGAAATTTGTGTGGGTCGGTTAATTTGATGGGCGAGCGAAAAGTTCGCCCTTTTTATAACTAAACTGGGACTTAATTATGCAAAATATTCTTTTTATTATTCACTCTTCACCTTATGGTGATGAACATTTTTTCAGTGCATTACGCCTTGCGTTACAGATACAAGAACAGCATAAAAGTGCGGTCAATTTAAAACTATTTTTAATGTCTGATGCGGTTACAGGCGGTTTGGCGAAACAGAATCCGAGTGAAGGCTATCACTTACAGCAAATGCTGGAAATCTTAACGGCACAAGGTGCGGTTGTAAAACTTTGCAAAACTTGTACGAATGCGCGCGGCATTACAGAAGTGGCTTTAGCTGAAGGGGTGGAAATCGGAACGCTAATCGAACTTGCCGATTGGACGGTGGAGGCGGATAAGGTATTGAATTTTTAGTTGAGGTTTACGTAGCGTTCATTAGACGTATTAATTAAGAACGCCAAAGCACAAAAAGAATTTCATCATATTGGTAGGGTAGGCAACTTGTTGTCCACCATTTCAATCACAACATTTCAGGTGGGCAAAAAATTTGCCCACCCTACTTTTTGTGTCATGCTGCAGAATACTGTTATTTTTTCTTATTTTCTCCGGTCATTGCTTTTGCCTTTTCATCCATCGTAACATTTATATTATGATCAACCACCACATTCATATTGATGGTTATCCCCTCTTTGGGTGTATCAAGTTGAATAGTCGGAGTGCATGCCGTGAGTAGATTGAGGGCCAATAATTCGGCAAGAAAGTGCGGTTGATTTCTAAGGTGTTTTTTCATTGTCTAATTGCTTATAAAGTTGATATTGTAAATTTTGTTCAAATTGTGCTCCGTAGTCAATCATATCCCACAATTCAAAAATATTTTCTTGATGTGTGTAATTTAAGGTTATCGGGTGATGTGTCGGGTTATTGACATTGATCCCTTTAATACTTGTACGTAAATTCATTTGTCCATTTGGTGCGAGATCGATATTCGCATAAGAATTTTTAAGTTCCATTTCTTTTAGTAAATCAATCAAAATATTTTCAGTCCAACCACCTTTTTTCAGTCCTTTAACCACGTCACCATTTAGTTTGATGCGCATTTTTCCGACTTGCGTTAAGCTACCGTTACAAATTAAACAGGTATTATGTTTTAGCCAAAAAGGTAACGTCGCATTTACACGCCCTTCCAAATGAACTTGATTATATTGCGCCATTGTCATTATTCGTTCAAGATCGATATGATGAAACTTGAGTGTAGCGATTTCGGTTTGTGGGAAACTTAATTTATCAATCTTTAATTCACCATCAAATAGACCGATCCTAGCATTATTTAAGATCAGCGGTTTTTTCTTTGAATTAGGATAACTGCCGTATAAATCAAACTCGCCGTTATTTAGGAACAATGCCCCTTTTCGCATATTGCGAATCGAAACCTTGATCGGCATAGTCGGTTTATTATGTAACAGATTATTTTGATAATTAAGAGGAAAACGGATCGTTAAATTTTCAATTTCACCGTCGGGAAACGAAATATCCGCATTGTGTAAAGCTAAGTCTCCCCTCATGGCGATCCCTTTATTATTGATAGTGAAATCGCTCGCACCTTTAATATCGCCTTGATGAATCAGCCAACCCCATTGTTGCGGAAAAAGCGATTGGAAGACTTTTGCCGATTGCGTTTTCCAGCTTATTTTTCCTTTTAATGCTTGATTTTCATAACGGGCGAGTAAATCAATCGGGCCTAGCTGACCTGCTTTTAGATTGCCTGCAATATTAAAATTTTCAATACTCTCGCCGTCTAAACCGATACCTAAAATAGGGTTGATAAAATATCCGCCGTAATCAAATGCGATACGATCCGTTTTCGCCTGTATTAAACCGCGAATATGTTGTTTTTCATAATCCCAGTGTAAACGATCTTTTAATTCAATATAAAGCGGTGTCATAGTAACGCCATTGGTTTGTATTCTGTCGGAAGAGGCATTCAGTTGATTTAATTCTATATGATCGGCGTGCCAAAATCCGCTTCCTTTTAAGCGAATAGGGGTTTTCAGTGCATTCCAGCGGGCATTTCCTTCAATACTCCAATCCCAACGATTGTCTGCGTTGAGTTCGGCGTGGCGTAATTTTTGTTGCGGATCGCGCAGCTGAAATACCGTTTTAATACCGGCAATAAATTCATCGGCTTGTCCGTCAAGCTTTATGTCGATATCAGAAAATTGAGGAGTAAATCCTTGCAGTGAGGCTTGTAATCTTCCGTTTAAACCGTATTTGCCGATTTGTACGTTATCAAGCGGAAGACGAACCCGAATGTCGGTGCCTGCTTGTTGGTTATCCATTTTAAAAATGGAATTGGGGTGAAAGTGTAATATCGGATCGGAAAATGTACCGCTGAGCCGATAACTTAAATTGGTGTGGGCAACCGTGTTGTTATAGCGCAAATCACCACGGGTTTTTAGATCAAAATAGATTTGATCCAGTTTTTCACCGCTACCGATTTTGCCTTCTTTACCGGAAATTACGATTTCCCCTTTGCCCTTTTCGCCAAAGGTTTGCAAAATCACATCTAAATCAATATTAAAGGGCAGCCAGCCTTTTTCGGGGGTACGAACCGATAAACCAAGGAAGCCTTTAATCGGTTGATATCCGTCAAATACCCAATAAAAATTTCCCCAAGAAATTTCTAATCCCTGCGGAGTGAACACGAAAGGCACGTCCAATAAAGGAGAATGGCGGCTGAGATCTTGGGCTTTAATTAATCCGTTTTCCCCTTTCCAAGAAAGGGTAGCCTTACCTTGACTGACGGAAAAATCGGGGTGCTGCCAAGTTAATGTCGCATTACCTTCAGGTTGAGCTTGTAAGATTTCATCATTAAGCAATAGAGAGAAATCAAGGTGATAATGTTGTTTTTCTTCAGGTTGATAATCGGTCTCGCCCAGCCACTGAAAATGCCCGTTTTGCGGCTGTAATGTGGAATGATGCGTCATAATGGACGCATCATTATTTTTCGCAGAAAGTGTTAAGTTAAATTGATTGTTTTGATAATTAGCAATACCGGAAAGATCCGCATTTAATAAATGCTGAAAAAACGGTGGCACGATAGTCTCGGCATTGCGTAATTTTATATGATGAACGGCAAGTTCGGATTGCGGAAGAGAGGTGAAAAGTGCGGTCAATTTCAATGAAGTTTTTTCGGAATTATTCGGTAAGGTTTGAAGACAAGCGTAGTCCACCACGCCTTCTTCAATCGTTAAATGAGGTGTAAACCAACCTTGTAAATTGAGATCTTTAAATTCGCCTAAGGTGCATTGAGCGGTTTTAAGCCGTGCATAAGGAAGCGACAATCCTTTGGCATTTAACGTCCAATTTTCCGATAATTGCAATGAATATTCCGGTGTAAGGAAATAATTTGCCAAACGTTCCGTTTGTTTGGGTGAAAGCCACCAAGGCAGACTAATGATATTGATCAAAAACAAAGCACTAACCAAGGCAAAATATCTACCTTTTCGCATATTTCCTCAATGATTTTACTGATTTTCCAGCGGCATATTGTAGCGAAATCTTTACTCGGAAAAAATCAATTTTATTTACTATCATACATAGCCAAAGCCGTTATTAGTCCCTAAAATATCCACATTCGATTTTTTCCATATTATGTAGCATTTGCACAAATCTTTGTAGGGTGCCGTTAGGCGAAGCCGTAACGCACCAATAAAATATTGGGTATAAAACTCTCTTTGTGCAATTGCGCCATAATAATGAATCTTTTATTTATAAAACTATGAAAAAAGCAACGCCGCTAAACCCTGTCACATTGCCTTTAAATCAAGTCAATCTTATTGAAGCTTCAGCCGGTACGGGAAAAACTTATACTATCGGCTCATTATACCTCCGACTTTTGTTACAAGCTGGTAAGCAAAATTTTTCCCGTCCATTGAATGTGGAAGAAATTCTTGTCGTGACCTTTACGGAAATGGCAACGGAAGAATTAAAGCAAAAAATCCGTGAACGTATTACGGATGCCATACAAAAATTATCGGAATATGTGGAAACGAAAGCAATCACCGCCTTTAAAAATGATGAATTTCTGACCGCACTTTGCGTAAGCATTGAGAATTTACCCCTTGCCATTCAACGTTTAAAACTTGCCGAACAAAATATGGATCTTGCCGCCATTTTCACTATTCACGGTTTCTGTCGGCGAATGTTAATGCAATATGCGTTTAATTCCGGTGTTCACTTCAACTTAGAATTGATAAAGGATCAATCGGATTTACTAAAACAATTTGCCAATGAATTTTGGCGTGAACATTTTTACCCATTGCCCTTTGATGAAGCGAATTTTATTGCAAATGAATTGGGTTCTCCTGATGAGGTGTTGGCGATTTTACAATCCGATTTGGGTAAAGATGTACAGGTGGAAATAGATAATCCTTGCTCTTTATCTTTACCGGTTGGTGAGTTTTTACAGAGAAACCTTAGCGGATATTTGCAGGCGGTTAATGAATTAAAAGCGTTTTGGTTACAAAATGCAGATAAAGTGAGTGAACTTATCACCGAAGAAATTTCTAAAACCTACCCGAAAAGTTTGCCTAAAAAGTTAAGTCGAAAAGTATATCAAGCTAGCCGATTAAAAAATTGGATTACTCAGATTAATGAATGGGCAACTTATCCACGGGATTATTATGTGCATAAAACCTTAAAGGATTATTTTCTACAATCCGTTTTGGAACAAAAAGGTGAAGAAGGTGCAGAGCCTTTTCATCATTCAATTTTTGTGGAATTGGAACATCGGGTGCAGGAATTAGTTGATCCCGCATTGCTCAAAAAAATTACCCTTTATCATTACCGTCAAGGCATTTGGCAGAAACTCCTCGAATATAAACAAAATCATCAGGAAAAATCTTTTGATGATTTATTGCGGTTGCTTTGCGAAGCCTTGCACAACGAGCAGGGCAATCAACTGGCGGAAATGATCCGCTTTCAATATCCCTTTGCGATGATTGATGAGTTTCAAGATACGGATGCGCAACAGTATCGCATTTTCTCAAAAATATATCGGGATCATCAGGCGGAAAATAGCGGTTTTATTATGATAGGTGATCCTAAACAGGCGATTTATCGTTTCCGTGGTGCGGATATTTTCACTTATTTAAAAGCAGCACAGCAGGCGGATGAACGCTTTAATTTAACCCGAAATTACCGCTCGCAAAAGCAAGTGGTGGAAGGGGTAAACGCCTTATTTGACTTTGATAAATCGCCGTTTATTTACGATAACATCGAATTTTCGCCCGTTGACGCACTTGAGGATCATTATCGCTTTTATTTGAAGGGAGAATGCGAGCCGGCTTACCGTTTTTATTTGACGAAAAATGACGGCAAAAATTTAGATAAAACCGCTTTGGCACGCACTTGTGCCGTTTCAATTCAACATTGGCTAAAAAGTGCGGTTGAAAATCAGGCGGTTTTTAAAGATGAAAAGGACGGAAAAACGCTACAAGCTGCGGATATTGCCGTGTTAGTGCGTGATAAAAATGAAGCCGAATTAGTCAAAAATGAATTGCAGCAATTGGGCATCGCTTCCGTTTATCTTTCCGATCAAAACTCGGTATTTGATAGCCGTGTGGCAAAAGAGTTGGTGCTTGTGTTAAAAGCTTGTTTGAATGTGGCGGAACGCCCGATTTTAAATGCGATTGCGACCGCACTTTTCGGCTTAAATGCAGCGGAAATTCACCAAATTCATCATAATGAAGCGGATTGGCAACGCTGGGCGGATAGTTTTGCGCAATATCAACAAATGTGGAAACGACAAGGAGTGTTGCCGATGTTGCATCAACTTTTGTTGGAGCAAGGCATTGCAGAGCGATTATTAAGTTTGCCTAAGGGGGAGAGGGATTTAACGGATTTCTTGCATTTGGCTGAAATTCTTCAACAAGCGGCAACCCTAAATGAAAGCGAAGCGGCATTACTGAGTTGGTTTGAAAAACAAATTCAAGGCGAGGGTAGACAAGAAGCGCAAATTCGTTTGGAAAGCGAGCGTCAGCTGGTAAAAATCGTGACTATCCATAAATCCAAAGGGTTGGAGTATGATTTGGTTTGGTTGCCGTTTTTAGCCGTGCCAAGCCGTGATCCAAGTAAATCGGGTAAAGTGGCAAAAGATATTAACCTTTATTATTCCAAAGAACGGGATACGATGATATGGGATATGCAAAATCGCCATCTAGACGCATTGAACCAAGAAACTTTTGCGGAAGAATTACGCTTGCTTTATGTGGCGCTGACAAGGGCAAAATACCAAATGGCGTTTGCCTTGCCCGCACAATTCGATAAAAAATGGAATCCGTTGCTTTATGTGCTTACCCAAGGTGAAATCGGTGAAAAGCTGGAATTATCCGATACTTATGAAACAACACCATTGCTTAATCAATTTAAAGATAAAACCAAAAGCGTGCAAATTGAATCGGCAGAGACATTAATTAAATTGCCGCCTTTGTCTTTTGGTAGAGCGGAAGAGGGGCTTTCTGCAGCTGAATTTAGCGGAGAGATCGAGCAAGATTGGCGTATTACCAGTTTCACCGGGATTGAACAAGCGCACCGTCGGGCGCATTATTTGAGCGAAAGTGCGGTAAAAAAATCCTTGGTTTTTGATGAAGCGAAAGATTATGACATTTCTTCCGAAATATTGACCGCACTTTCGGAACAAAAAAACGAAGATATTTTAGGGCTTCCCCGTGGTACGCAAGTCGGAACGGTGCTACATCGTTATTTAGAAAAAAACGATTTTAATCTGTTAAGCGATGAAGCGGCTATCATAAAGCTATGCCAAGAGTTACAACTTGATGATGCTTTTATCAAACCCTTACAACAATGGTTTGAGCAAATTTCGCAAACACCATTATGCGAGACAGTGCCACTAAAACTTGTCGAACTGGCGAAAACGGATTGCATTAAAGAAATGTCATTTTATTTATCGATCCGTGATCATTTTAATGTAGAAACCTTTAATCGGGTTCTGCAGAGCTATCATCGACTACCGAGTGAAAGACTGGAATTTGAAGATATTCAAGGAATGGTACGGGGGACGATTGACTTAGTATTCCGACACAAAGGTAAATATTATTTGTTGGATTATAAATCGAATTTCCTTGGCGAAACGCAAGCGGATTATTCACCTGAAGCGCTTGAAAAGGTGATGTTACATCATCACTATGATTGGCAATATTTGATTTACACCTTGGCATTACATCGTTATTTAAAAACCGTGGATCGTGATTATGATTACGAACGTCATTTTGGCGGCGTGTTTTATCTTTTCTTGCGAGGAATGAATGGTGAAACGCAATCCGGCGTGTTTTTTGATCGCCCGACTAAGCAACTCATTGATGAATTAGAGGAGGCGTTTTAATGCTAAGCCTATTACAAGAGCTAAATGAGCAAGGCATAATCAGCCATAGCGATTATTATTTTGCGAAATTGATTGCAGATAAACAACCGATCGATTTACCTGAGAATATAAAAAATTTGGCGATATTACTTGCTGCGCTTTGTAGCTGGTACTATGCACAAGGGAATACGTGCGTTGAGTTAGATAACCAATTGGAACAAAATTTGTTCGGCTTAAGCTATCGTTCGGCAGAAAAAAATTATCTTGCGGAGATTCAACAAAAAATAGATTTTCTGCCTGTGGCACAATGGCAAGTTGCTTTGCGTGATCATATCGCTTTTACACAAGATCCTATTTCACAAATCTCACCGCTGGTATTTCAATTTAGCGCATTGTATTTTTACCGAATTTGGCACGATGAATATCGCGTGGCGAACTATATAAAAAATACGTTGAAAAATAACCGCACTTTAGCCTTTTCGGATGAAGACATTCGGGAAAAGTTAGCGGCATATTTCCCTCAAAGAACAGATGAAATCGATTGGCAAAAAGTGGCCGTTGCGATAGCGATAAAAAGTCCTTTCACCGTGATTACGGGCGGTCCCGGCACCGGAAAAACCACAACCGTGACCCGTTTATTATTAGTGTTGCAAGAATTATACGAACATCGATTGCATATCAAGTTAGTTGCACCAACAGGGAAAGCCGCTTCACGTTTGGAAGAATCTATTAAATATGCTTTAGGCTTTTTACAGCAATCTATGGAACTATCCGATGATTTGCTCCAATCTATTCCGAAAAAAGCAGAAACCTTGCATAGTTTGCTTGGTGTCAATGCTTTTAATGATAATACCCGCCACAACGCGCACAATCCTTTAACATTAGATGTGCTTGTAGTGGACGAAACATCAATGATCGATTTGCCTTTAATGGCGAAGCTAATTAACGCCTTAAAACCTGAAACCCGCTTGATTTTATTAGGTGATCCGGCGCAACTTGCTTCTGTTGAAGCGGGTGCTGTACTTGGTGAGTTGGCGCAATGGCGGGATTTGCCTTACAGTAATGAAACGGCGGATTATTTACGCCGAACCACCGGTTATGAAGTGCCAAATGCACAGGTCTCTAGTCTAATGCGTGATTGTTTATGCCATCTCATCTTCAGCCGACGTTTTGATAAGGATTCGGCTGTCGGTCGGCTTGCGGAACGAATTCAGCAGGGCAGAGCGGAGGAAAGTCTTACATTATTCAACGAATATCCGCAAGAATTGCAATTTAATGCGTTCAATTTAGTTCAAAATGAAGCTGATTTTGTGCGACAAGTGGTGAAAAGTGCGGTCGAAAATTACCGTATTTATTTAACGGAACTGCGTGCATTACAAAAGCAAGGCATTGATTTTAACGCACTGAACGAACGTGGCAAAACTTATGCGGAAAGTATTCAGGCATGCTTTAATTCAACCGGATTTTTGACCGCACTTCGCACCTCCGCATTAGGTGTCGAAAACCTAAATAAAGAAATTGCCTTGGCATTACGCCGAGAGAATTTGCTTTGGTTTCGACACGAGCAAGATTGGTATATCGGTAAGCCGATTATGATTACGGAAAATGATCATAACGTACGTCTTTATAATGGCGATATCGGTTTGTGTCTGGAAAAGGGGAAAGTATGGTTTGGCAATCGGGAAGTGCTTACCAGTCGCATTCCGGCACACGAACCGGCATTTATGATGACGATTCATAAATCACAAGGATCGGAGTTTGATCACACACTTATGGTGCTTCCGACCGAACCTAATCCAGTGCTTTCTCGTGAATTGGTATTTACCGGAGTAACACGTGCAAAAAAAATGTTAACTATATTTGCAGAGGAAAAAATATGGAAAATGGCGGTTCGCCAAACGGTGAAACGTCAGAGTAGATTAGGGAAATTATTCGAAAGTGTAATACAAACAGGAGACTAGTATGAAATTATATGCTTATGATCACTGTCCGTTTTGTGTGCGGGCAAGAATGGTTTTCGGCTTAAAAAACCTGCCTTTTGAATTGGCTGTATTGGCAAACGATGATGAAGCGACACCAATCGGTTTAGTGGGTAAAAAAGTCGTGCCGATCTTAATCAAAGAAGACGGCACGGCGATGTCGGAAAGTTTAGATATTGTTCGTTATGTGGACGCACATTTCGGCGAAAAATTGCTCTCTGAACAGGTTCGCCCAGAAATTGAGAATTGGATTAAGAAAGTAGGAAGTTACTACAACCATTTATTGATACCACGCTTTGTGAAGATGGAGTTAGCTGAATTTGAAACACAAAGTGCGGTTGATTATTTCGTTAAAAAGAAAACGGAATCTATCGGGGATTTCCAACAAAATTTAGATGACACGGCAACTTATCTTGTTCGCTTACAGCAAGATCTTGAAGCACTTGTCCCACTGGTTAAATCGGCTTCAGCCTTGAATAAAGGGCTTTCTTTGGAAGATATTATGGTTTTCCCAATGCTACGCAATTTAACCTGCGTGAGTGATGTGCAATTTCCGCCGAAGATATTGGCTTATCTTGAAAAAATGTCGGCACAAAGTGGCGTGGCACTATATTTTAATAAAGCTATTTAAAACAAAAAAACCTGCCGATTGGCAGGTTTTTTTTAAGTTATTTCAAATTAAGCATGGCAAGTTTGGCAAGCCGCTTGGAACATCCATACAAGTTTTTCTTGTTCTTTGATGTAATCGCTCATTTGAGAAGCCGTACCTTCATCATTCGCTTCACCGGCAACTTCAAGAATTTCACGTTGTTGTTCGAGTAATACTTTTAAGCCTGATAATGTACCTGATAAGCAGTCTTGTGCACTACTTACTGCGATATCTTCCTTAATACGGGATACTTTTAAGTATTGACTGTAACCATTGTTCGGGGTGTAACCTAAAGTGAGGATACGTTCCGCCACTTCATCTACTTTGGTGACTAAATCATTGTAGATTTCTTCAAATTTTGCGTGTAATTCAAAGAAATTTACGCCTTTAATATTCCAGTGATAGCCACGCACATTGGTGTAAAAAACTTGGTAGGTTGCAAGTAGGTCGTTTAATTTGCTTGCTAATTCTGCGGATTGTTCTTTGTCTAGTCCGATAGATGTTTTTGACATAGTATTTTCCTCTTTGTATTGTGAATTCATTCTTCTCTAAGCAACTCTGCATTAGATGGGCTTATTATACACAGAAAATATAGGGAATAAAGTGACTTTACATAGATAGGATTAATAGGGAATATATATTGAATCTTTATTTAAAAAAGCATTTAGCGATTAATCTATCTAACTACTGATTTTTCCATTGATTTAATAAATCATCGCCTTGTTAATAGTATTTTTAAGTGCGGTTAAATTTTAAAGTGTTTTTCGGTATTATGTATCAGTTGCACAAAGAGAATTTTATATTCAATATTTATTGGGGGTAGGGTGCGTTACGGCTTCGCCTAACAGCACTCTACAAAGATTTGTGCAAGTGCTACATAATAGCGGTGTTTTTTCAAGGAGGGACTATGCTAGAGTTAATTAAACACGTATTACCACAGGATGTTGCATTAAACCAAGCTATCACGGAAGAACTTGAACAGAGACAATATGCCGGTTTCTTGAATTACCGACAGGTAGAGAAACTTTGCCAAAAGTTTGAAATCACACCGGTAAAACTAGCACTGCATTTGCTACCGGTTGCCGCTTGTTACAGCCATACGGCAGTATCTCATTTTAATGTCGGTGCGATTGCGATTGGGGAGGCGGGCGATTTTTATTTCGGTGCAAATCAAGAATTTGCCGACACGGCGATTCAGCAAACCATCCATGCGGAGCAAAGTGCAATTAGCCATGCCTGGCTACGGGGCGAAAAGTGCGTGACGGATGTGGTGGTAAACTACACGCCTTGCGGACATTGCCGCCAATTTATGAATGAACTCCATAAGGCAGAACATTTAAAAATCCATCTTCCGCATAGTATGAATAACCCTTTACACAATTATTTACCGGATGCTTTTGGGCCGAAAGATTTAGGTATTGCCGTGCATTTGTTAGCGAAAGAACCCCATTATTTGAATATCAATAATGCGGATGAATTGATTAATCAAGCCGTTTTCGCCGCAAGTCAGGCGCATTGCCCCTATTCTGAAAGCCCTCACGGTGTGGCGATTCAATTTAGTGATGGTGCAATTATAACCGGACGATATGCCGAAAATGCGGCGTTTAACCCGAGTTTGCCTGCATTACAAACCGCCTTGAATTTTGTTTATTTGAATAATAAAAAAACGGAGGAGATTCAGCGTATAGTGATGGCGGAACGACCGGTAAAATTAAGTCATAAAACGATGGCGGAACAGCTTTTATGCGCGCTGAACTTGCCGCCATTAGAATATGTAAAAGTGTAAAATGGAGGGAAGAGTGATCTTCCCATTATTTATTTGTTACTTGAAAGCGTTCTGCAAGGATTTGAAAAAGCGTTTGGAGCAGCTCGGCACGATGACCCAGCACTCGCACTATTATTCCCGATTCATTCAGGAGTGATGCACCGACCAACATATTTTTTTGTTCGGAAATCAGGGCGTGAATATCTTGTAAAATCCCTTTTAATTCGACCGCACTTTTACTCAAGTTTAAGTAAATCAGTGATCCTTGATGTGAATAATCTTCCATTTGGCTTAGAGCGGTCAGATTCATTTGAGCAGGCAGCCATTGGATACAATCGGATACCAGAGGACGTTTTTTTCCCTCATTTTGTAAGGCATAAATTTTTAAATGTGAAGAGAACTGACGAAATGTAAAACGCTCCTCGTTTAACACCCGCCCGATAGCAATAATTTCACCGTAAATCAGCTCGCTATTCTCCCGCATTTCTATTGTGGTTTTTTGTTTGAATGCCGAATCTTTATGCAGCACTAAAGGGTGGGGCAAATAAAATAAACGGCTTTGTTCGGCAAGCTGAATGTGGGTGATTTGCTCGGCACTATCGCCTTCATTCATCGCTTGTACACGGGTGAAAGCTTGCGTGTTGAGCGAAAGTGCGGTCAATTTTGCCAAAGAAATTTGAATATCCAGCAGATCGCCCGCCAACACGCCGGGAGAGGAGGACATCTGCATCGCATTTAATCCGTTCAACCAAGTGGCGGAATAATTCGGCAAGGTCATTACTTTAAAGGGAGGTGTTGCAAAGTATTCCGCAAGTTGAGTCGTGCCATTGGAAGACAGTTTTGTGGAAAGTTTAAGTTTACTATTCATTAGCGTACCAAACTTTGTGGGTCATCGATATTTTTCAATAAAGCATATTTTTCAATCCAACCAATCACGCCGTCTAGGTTTTCATTTTTCATTAGGTTAGTGAAAATAAAGGGTTGTCCGTTTCGCATACGGCGTGCGTCTCGTTCCATCACACCAAGATCTGCTCCAACAAAGGGCGCAAGGTCGGTTTTGTTGATCACTAATAAGTCTGATCGGGTAATACCCGGCCCCCCTTTACGAGGAATTTTCTCGCCTTGAGCCACGTCAATAACGAAAATCGTTACATCGGCTAAATCGGGGCTAAAGGTGGCAGAAAGATTATCACCGCCTGATTCAATAAAGACGATTTCTAAATCAGGGAAACGTGCGACCATTTCATCGACCGCTTCTAAATTCATCGAAGCATCTTCACGGATTGCCGTGTGCGGACAACCGCCTGTTTCAACGCCCATAATCCGTTCCGCTGGAAGCAAACTGTTCTTGGTTAAAAATTCCGCGTCTTCTTGGGTGTAAATGTCGTTAGTGATAACGGCTACGCTATATTTGTTAGCAATTTCCCGAGTTAAACGTTCGATTAAAGCGGTTTTTCCCGCCCCCACAGGGCCTGCTACTCCGATTTTAATGTAGTTACGCATTTTTTATTCCTCTTTAGATTCATTATGTTCTGCCCAATTTTCCAACAATAAGCCATCAATTCGCTGAAATTCCGTATCATTGCTGACTAGAATCGCCTTTAAAGATAAGGCGTGAGCCGCAATCCATAAATCATTCGCTCCAATCATTTTGCCCGAACGTTCCAAAATATGACGTTGCTCGGCATAATGAGGAATGATCATTTTGTCAGGGCATAACACAGGTACAACTTGTGTTAATGCTTCAAGGCGTGCTATCGCTTGCTGTGGTTTACTGCTCTTATACGTACCAAAAAGTAACTCTGCATAGGTGATATAACTCATTGCAATGTGATCACTTTTTGGAATGCTTGCCACTTTTTGAGCAATATGTATAGGCTTATTTTTGATGATATAGATACAAATATTGGTATCTAGTAGATAAGTCGTCATCAAAAAGCCTCACGTTCTTGAATGGGTAAATTTTCTCGTTTTTCTACCGCTTCGATAAATGCTTCATCAAAGCCCGAAAAGGCTTCTAAAAAAGCCGTGCCATTGTGACAAGCAGGTTTGGGACTTAATAGTAAACTACCGTCTGCCATTGGTGTGATTTCAACCGTATCCGTATCCAAACGATAAATCGCAGGAATACGCACCGCTTGAGAATTACCACTTTGAAAAACTTTGGTTAGCATTTTTTCCCCCTTGATGTATAAACAAAATCATTCTTTGTATATATTCTAAGACATATACAACCGACTATAAAGGGTTTCGTGTTGCATTGAGCGAATATCGCTTGCCAATGTTGCTGCTCCGAGCCATTGCGGATCAGGATTAAGACTATTTTCGACCGCACTTGCAATCGGCTCTCGCAAGCCAAACAGGATATCCTGCCCGTCCATTTGGCTTAATGGCACAAGTTTCACCCCGTTAGTGATTACACCGACTGCCGCATTATAGTAAAAGGCATAGAGTGTTTCCGCCTTATCAAGTTTCATCGCTTGCGCCACCATTGCAAAGACGATGGGAAAGAAGCCTTTCGCTTGATTTTGGCTGATGGCTTGTTGAAATTTTACCAGTAACGGGTTGGTTTCATAGCGGATAAAAATCTTGAGCAATCGAACGCCTAATTTATAACTGCCCTCACGGCTTTCTCGGGCAATTTTTGTGGCGGCTAAATCTTGATCCAATTCAATCAAACGGGCTAAATTGTCCGTAGCCATTGCCTCAAAGGCAAGGGATAAATATGCCCCGTCATTGTAAATCCAATTTTGCAACAGTTGAGTTTGAACATATTCTTTAAGGTTTGCTTTACTGTTTATTACCCCTTGTTGAACAAAGGTTTCCAAACCATTGGAATGGTTGAAACCACCGATAGGCAAGGTGGGATCAACAAGATGCAATAACGCACCGAGCTGTGTTAATGCTTGTGCCACAATCCATCTCCGTGGTGGTGATAGTCGTGATGATCATGTGAGTGGCTATGGGAATGCCCGTGTCCCTGTGCCGAATTGGCGCGCAAGGCTTGGCTTAAACGGCGTTCTGCTTTTTGCGGCTCAAATCCTGCAGCTTGTAACCATTCAAACATCGGTTTGTCATAGGGCAGGGTGATTTCATCACCGTCTAAAAACAGAGGTGAATGTTTATTGCCGATTTCATAGCACGCCCGAGCCATTTCGGGCAAGGTTTTAGGCGAGAGAACAATCACCTCACTTGGCAAGATTTCAATCGCAATCACAAGTTTATCACTGATAAACACCACGTCATCGTGCTTTAAACGTTGTCCTTCTTTAAGCAGACGAAAAGCGACTTCACGCCCTGTATTTGTCGTTTTACGTAGAATATTTCGCTCGCTTTCATACCAATGTAATGCCACGTGTTCTATTGTTTGATGGGTAATTTTCCCTTCTGTGCGGAGCTCGGCTAAATTGCCTAGAATGGTATCCATTATAGGAAGAATCGGGTTGATGATTTTCATATTTTTTCGTTATTCTGGGATCTAAAATTGAATTGATTTAAAACTTGTTGGAAATTGACCGCACTTTAGTGCTCTTTACAAGACCATTCGGTTACAACTAATTTGATTACTACAATTTTTTGTAACTCCTGCTTTTCAAATTGCCAGTTGCTTTTCTGAGTGTAATTTGCCATTAAGCATTGCAAAGCAGCGATTTTTTCTTCCTCATTGTCAATAATGGAAATTTCACCTTTCCCCATAATACTTTGATATAAAAAGGAATAATGGCAAGCGATATCTGCTTTTACAATGCTGTGTTTGCGATCCATTTCAAAGGCGGCAATAGGAGTTTGTTGAATTAAATCTATTTTTTTACCTTTTACAAAGCCGTGGAAATAGAGTGTAAGTTTCTCATTCTCAGTTGTAAAACCAAAGTTTAATGGCACGATATAAACACTTTCATTATCACGCAAACCTAAACGACAAACATCACATTGCGCCATAATTTCCAACATTTGGTTGTAGTCGGTTATAGCTCGATCTCGGCGACGAATTTTGGGATTCTTCATCTTTATTTCCTTGTTATCACTAAGCAGCTAAATTAGTAATTTTTAAATTTAGCCGCTTTTAGTCGGCGGAATTTATTGAATTTTTAAGGCTAACCGGTCAACTTAGAACATAAAATACCTTTGCGCCAACGGGACTTTTTCTGCCGGTTCGCAGGTGATTAATTCACCGTCCACACGTACTTCATAACGTTCCGGATCTACGGTGATTTCAGGGGTTGCATTGTTATGCACTAAATCTTTTTTCCCGATATTGCGGCAGTTTTTGACGGCAATCAGTTCTTTGTGTAAGCCGTATTTTGTTTGAATATCGGCTTGTTTTGCCGCTTCTGAAACGAATAATACGGCAGTTTGGGCTGTTGCCGCCCCTTGGTTGCCGAACATTGGGCGATAGAATACGGGCTGCGGTGTAGGAATTGAGGCGTTCGGATCGCCCATTTTGGCGTAACTGATAAGCCCTTTTTTGATAATGGTCTCTGGTTTTACCCCAAAGAACATAGGTTTCCATAATACGATATCGGCAATTTTTCCCACTTCAAGTGAACCGATGTGCTCGGAAATACCATGCGCGATGGCGGGATTAATAGTGTATTTGGCGATATAACGTTTAATGCGGAAATTATCATTCCCTTCTGAGCCTAATTTACCACGTTGTGCTTTCATTTTATCTGCGGTTTGCCATGTTCGCGTAACCACTTCGCCGATACGTCCCATTGCTTGTGAGTCGGAACTCATTATTGAGAATACACCCATATCGTGCAAAATATCTTCTGCTGCAATGGTTTCAGGGCGAATGCGGCTATCGGCAAATGCTACATCTTCCGGTACGCATTTATCCAAATGATGGCAAACCATTAGCATATCCAAATGTTCGTCAATGGTATTCACGGTGAACGGACGGGTTGGATTAGTGGAAGCGGGGAGCACATTGGCATACATTGCCGCTTTGATAATATCGGGTGCGTGTCCACCGCCTGCACCTTCGGTGTGGAAGGTATGAATAACGCGTCCGTCAATGGCTTTCATCGTGTCTTCTAAAAAACCGCTTTCGTTAAGGGTATCGGTGTGGATTGCCACTTGTACGTCCATTTCGTCCGCCACTTTTAGGGCTGCATCAATTACTGCCGGTGTTGCGCCCCAGTCCTCGTGGATCTTTAAGCCTAATGCGCCGGCACGGATTTGTTCTCTTAAGGGTTCTCGGGTAGAACAGTTACCTTTGCCGAAAAAGCCCACATTTACAGGTAATGCTTCCGCCGCTTGGAACATACGTTGTAAGTTCCAAGCACCGGGAGTACAAGTGGTGGCGTGTGTGCCGTCTGCCGGTCCTGTACCGCCACCGATAAGTGTCGTTGTACCGCTTTCAATGGCGTGCTGTGCCTGTTGCGGACAGATAAAGTGAATATGCGTGTCGATTGCGCCGGCGGTGGCAATTAAATTTGTGCCGTTATGAACCTCAGTGCTTGCACCGATAACCATATTTGGCGTTACTCCGTCCATTGTGTCCGGATTACCCGCTTGACCGATGCCGACGATACGACCGTCACGAACACCAATATCTGCTTTAATAATGCCGAGTTTTGCGTCAATAATCATCACGTTGGTGATCGCAAGATCCAATACGTTCGGATTATCGCGGGTTGCCGTGCCGGATTGCGCCATTCCGTCACGCACCGATTTGCCGCCACCGAATTTGCATTCATCACCTTTGGTTAATAAATCTTGTTCAATCGTCGCCCATAAATCGGTATCTCCTAAACGAACACTATCGCCGACTGTCGGGCCATAAGTTGCAACATACTGGGCTCTTGGAATTACTAATGCCATTTTTTCCCCTTATTATAATTTTCCGTCAATTTTGTTATGGAAACCATAAATCACTTGTTCTCCGCCAAATGCTACCAGCTCTATCGTTTTGGCTTCACCCGGTTCAAAACGTACTGCATTGCCGGAAGGCACATTTAAACGCATACCGCGTGCTAAAGTGCGGTCAAATTCAAGGGCATTATTGGTTTCAAAAAAGTGATAGTGTGAACCGACTTGAATCGGTCGATCGCCTTTGTTCACTACGTCAATTTTCACGGTTTTTCGCCCCACATTGGCGTGAATATCACCGTTTGCTAATTTGTATTCTCCGGGGATCATTATTTAAATCCTTATGTTTAAGCTTTTTCTTTTTTCTTTCGTCCTGCAGGAGCGGAGAAAGAGCTGTTTTTCTCAATGCGTTATCAATTTTACCCTTCCCTTTAAACTCCTCTTACAAAAATAAGGGAGAATAGGGAACATTTTATCTAATCGGATGATGTACGGTAACTAATTTTGTACCGTCCGGAAAGGTCGCTTCAATTTGCACTTCGTGCACCATTTCAGGTATGCCTTCCATCACGTCATCAACGGTTAAAAGCGTTGCTCCATATTGCATCACTTCTGCCACGGTCATTCCATCGCGCGCTGCTTCTTGCAGATGACTGGCGATATAGGCGATTGCTTCCGGATAATTGAGTTTTACACCGCGCGCTTTACGTTTTGTAGCTAATTCACCGGCGAGGAAAAGCATCAATTTTTCTTGTTCTCTTGAGGTTAAGTGCATATTTACCTTCTTTTATTAGTATTATTTGGGATTAAATAGGTGAGTGAATGTTTTAGAGCTTAATTTGCTACGTTCGATTTTGTTTTTAAACCATAAAACAAACCAAGCAGAAATAATGAAGCCGATAGTATAAGTCGCAAGACCTGTTTGCGCTATAGTAAATTGAACAAAAATAGCGAGGATAATTCCGATAACGACATACATAAAATCGCGTAGTCGGTTACCGGCAAAGGCACAGGCTATTAGAATGGCGGAGAAACTATAAATACCGTTTGCGAGTTGATTCGGTTCTATTTTAAATAAACAAGCGGCGATAAACGGGCTGATAATGGTTGCTGTCATTCCCCAAATTGCTGCGATAGGAGAGCTAATCACAATGGCAATAAATAACAATAAGCCGGTGATTAAGCTTGATCCAAAGTTAACTTCTGCCCAAGCATAAAATGGTTGATTAATAGAATCCAATGTCGCAGTGTGATCGACAAGATTTGGTGTAGTTTGCGATAATCCAAATAATCCGATTTGTGCTACGCCCCAACAAAAAATCCAACAAGTCAGAACAAAAGGAAAAGTGTAAGCAATCCGATTTCTTTTGGTAAATTCACGCATAGTGAGTGTCGCAACAGTGGAATTCATCGCACCGAGAAAGAAGATAAGCGGAGAAGTACCGTTTAATCCGAATGTGAACATTGTGCACATAAAAGCAAGTGCGGCATTGAAACCATATAAACCTTGTTTAATTTCATTTTCCGGATAGTGGCGTATGATGGCAATTACTGTGCCGATAATTGAACCCAGTAAGCAGCCGACAGCAAGTGTCCAATGACTAAAAAACATCGCAATAAAAATAATAAGCCCCGATAATCCGTTTTCTTGTAAAAAAATTTGCCCGATTCCGACGAGAACAATTTTTATAAATTGCATAAAGCCTCCCTCTGAAAAGACAAGCCGAATATAAAAAGATAAATTCTAAAATAGTTTAGATTTGATTGGATAATGTTTGAATATCTATTCATCTACTCAATTATTTCTAAAATTAACCTCATTTATTGTGAAAAATAAAAGCGCATATACGATGCGCTTTTAATAGTGAGAATGAAGTTAAGCATTAAAGCACTTTTACAATGCTTTCACAGAGATAACGAATGTTGTCTTCTGTTATCCCTGCCACATTAATACGACCTGAGCGCACTGCGTAAATTGCAAATTCTTCTTTTAAGCGATCAACCTGTTCACCGGTTAAACCACTAAAGGAGAACATGCCGTTTTGTTCAATGATGAAGCCGAAATCCTGCTGCGCACCGTATTCTTTAAGAAGTTGTACAAATAAATGACGCATTTTTTTGATGCGTTCACGCATTTCAGTGAGTTCATCTTCCCAAGATTGACGAAGTGTCGCATCGCTTAATACCTGAACGACAGTTGCCGCACCATGTGATGCCGGATTGGAGTAAAGCGTGCGAATAATGGATTTCACTTGCGTTAATGCGGTTGTTGCAATATCGGAATCAGCGGCAACTAAAGTAAACGCACCCACACGTTCATTATATAAGCCGAAGTTTTTTGAGAATGAACTTGCGACTAACAATTCTTTATGATTTTCCGCAAAGGTACGCAAACCGATCGCATCTTCATTTAAACCGTTTGCTAAACCTTGATAAGCAAAGTCGAATAACGGCAACCAACCGTTTTGTGCAGAAAGCTCGGCAAGTTGTTTCCACTGTTCCGGTGTCGGGTCAATACCTGTCGGGTTATGGCAACAACCGTGAAGTAACACAACATCCCCTTCACCGGCATTGCTTAAATCAGCGATAAGGTTATCCCAATCAAGAGCTTTGTTTTCCGCATCATAATAACGGTATTCACGAATTGTCATTCCCACGGCATTGAAGATAGCATTGTGGTTTGGCCAAGTCGGTGTGCTAATCCACACATTTTGCGCTTTAGTTTGACGCTTTATAAATTCCGCCGCAATACGTAAAGCACCTGTTCCGCCAAGGCTTTGTACGGTTTTCGCACGGTGATTTTTCACGATTTCACTACTTGCGCCGAATAACAATTCTTGAGTTAAGCGATTGTATTCGGCAATGCCGTCAATCGTGAGGTAATTTTTGGTATTTTCTTTATCAAGTAAGCGTTTTTCCGCCTCTTTGACTGCTCGCATAATCGGCGTTGCACCTTGGGCATCTTTATAAACCCCGATACCGAGGTTGATTTTATTCACACGGGTTTCAGATTTGAATGCTTCGCCTAAGCCGAGAATCGGATCGGCAGGGGCGGCTTTAATGTTTTCAAACATAGCGTTTTCCTTTTTTGATGTGTGTAAGTCGGCTAATTTATACTGCAAGCATTTATGTTTAGCAAGTAAAAACACTGTAAAAATGAACCGCACTTTAGCGTTTTATAAATTACATCAAAAAGTGCGGTTAAAAATGAATTTATTTTAATTTATCGCCCACCCAGTGTAATCCTGATTGATAATCTGTCGGCAATTCATTACTCAGTTTTTCTAGTTGTTGAACGAGTACGGATTTATCCGGATGGGAAAGATTAATATGCCCGACTTTGCGTCCTGCTCTTACTTCTTTACCATACCAGTGAAGTTGTGCGAAAGGCGTGTTGAGCCATTTCTCATTGTGCTCCGTACCGATTAAGTTCACCATCACACTTGGTGCAACGATGTTTAACTCCGGTGTCGGCAAGTCAAGTAAGGCTCGCAAATGGAGTTCAAATTGACTGACTGTGCAGCCGAGTTGGGTCCAGTGTCCGCTGTTGTGTACGCGTGGTGCGAGTTCGTTAATCAACAGTTGTTCTCCTACGACAAAACATTCCATTGCCATTACACCCACATAGCCGAGTTTATCCATAATTTTCCCCAACATTGTCTCAGCTTGTTTTTGTAGTACGGACTGTTGCGGAAAATCGGTATCTACCACGCTATAGCGCAAAATACCGTTTTGTTGGAGGTTATGCGTAACCGGATAAAAACGTTTTTCACCATTTCTAAAACGTGCACCGACGATGGAGACTTCATAATCAAAGGGGATGAATTTTTCGGCAATCACTTCTCCAAACAAATCATTGGCAATATCTTCTTTATTATCGTTGTTAATGATCCATTGACCCCGTCCGTCATAACCCCCTGTACGGCGTTTTACGACAACTTTCTCTCCCACATTTTGGAATACTTGCTGCCATTGCGCTTTATCTTCCAATAAACACCAAGGTGATGTGGAAAGTTTCAGTTCATCTAACAAGGATTTTTGTGTAAAGCGATCCGCCAGTAAGCCGAAAATAGCTTGATTGGCGAAATTTTTGTGATGACCGAGTAATTCAGTTAAAGGCGTTTTTTCCCAACGCTCGATTTCAGCGGTAATCACCGCATTTTGCGGTAAATCGAATACAGGCGCATTGAAGGCTAAAGGTTCAACTTGAATATCTAAAGGCGCACCGGCATAGCGAAGCATTCTGCCTAATTGACCATTGCCGAGTACATAAACGGTAGGGTAGAGAGACGATTTTTGCATGGGATTTCTCATAAAAAATAATCGAAAAAATAACGGTATCATGTATCAGTTGCACAAAGAGAATTTTATATCCGATATTTCTCGGGGGGAGGGGCGTATTGCATACGCCCTGATAAGCCCTCTTACGGAATTGGGCGTATGCAATATGGCCCTACAATCCATTTCATCATTAAACCCGCTATCGGTGCGTTACGGCTTCGCCTAACGACACCCTACGATGATTTGTGCAACCGCTACATAATACTGAAAAACAACCGCACTTTTACTTTTAAAGTGCGGTCAGATTTGAAAAGGTTTTATATCCTCGGATCGGGGTTATCCAGTACGCTTTTGGTTTGTTTTTCACGGAAAGTTTGCAAACGTGAAAGCAATTCGTGATCCCAAGCGGCCAGAATTTGTGCCGCAAGCAATCCGGCATTGGCAGCACCGGCAGGGCCAATCGCCAATGTGCCGACCGGAATCCCTTTCGGCATTTGCACGATAGAATAGAGGCTATCCACACCGCTTAGCATAGAACTTTTCACCGGAACGCCAAGTACCGGTACAAGGGTTTTTGCTGCAATCATACCCGGTAAATGTGCTGCTCCGCCTGCGCCGGCAATAATCACTTTATAACCGTTTTGCTGTGCATTTTCGGCAAAAGTAAAGAGTTTATCCGGTGTGCGATGGGCGGAAACGACTTCAACGTGATAAGACACGTTGAGTTCATCTAAAATTTGAGTTGCCTCTTGCATGGTTGTCCAATCGCTTTTTGAACCCATAACAATGGCAATTTTTGCTTGTGTTGCAGACATTTTTTGCTCTCACATAAAACTAAAAAACGCTGCGTAGAATAGCATAATTCGGCAAAGTTAAGCAAACGTTTGCTCAATTGTTTTAATGGAAAATATCATTGCAAGTTTCACCGTAAAATCATATCCTAAGCGCAGTTTTTTCCTGAGACAAAGGGCAAGTTATGTTAGCCAAGGCAAAGTATAGAAAAGATTATAAACAACCCGATTTTACCGTAACGGATATTTATTTGGACGTTCACTTAGATCCGCAACGTACGGTGGTGACGGCAACCACACAATTTAAGCGTTTAAACAACGAAGCGACACACTTACGTTTAGACGGTCATAGTTTTCAATTTTCTTCCATTAAATTTAACGGTGAACCTTTCACTGCCTATCAACAAGATAGCGAAGGCTTAACTTTAGATTTAACAGCCAAAAGTGCGGTTGAATTTTCACTTGAAATTGTGACGATTTTAATTCCCGCAGAAAACACCTCATTACAAGGTTTATATCAATCCGGCGAAGGTGTTTGCACGCAATGTGAGGCGGAGGGATTTCGTCAAATCACCTATATGTTGGATCGTCCCGATGTTTTGGCGCGTTACACCACCAAAATCACGGCGGATAAAGCCAAATATCCGTATTTACTTTCTAACGGCAACCGTATTGCCGAAGGAGATTTAGAAGACGGTCGTCATTGGGTTGAATGGAATGATCCTTTCCCGAAACCGAGCTACTTATTTGCATTAGTCGCAGGCGATTTTGATCTTTTACAAGATAAATTCATCACCAAGAGCGGAAAGGAAGTCGCCTTAGAACTTTATGTGGATCGTGGCAACTTGGATCGTGCCGGTTGGGCGATGGAAAGTTTGAAAAAAGCGATGAAATGGGATGAAGATCGGTTTAATCTCGAATACGATTTAGATATTTATATGATCGTTGCCGTAGATTTTTTCAATATGGGAGCAATGGAAAATAAAGGATTGAATATTTTTAATTCTAAATTTGTATTGGCTAATCCGCAAACGGCAACCGATGATGATTATCATGCCATTGAAAGCGTGATTGCGCACGAATATTTTCACAACTGGACGGGTAATCGCATAACCTGTCGGGATTGGTTTCAATTAAGTTTAAAAGAAGGCTTAACCGTATTCCGTGATCAAGAATTTTCATCAGATACCGGCTCACGTGCGGTGAATCGTATCAACAATGTAAAATTTTTGCGTACGACTCAATTTGCTGAAGACGCAGGCCCAATGGCACACCCGATTCGCCCGGAAAAAGTGATTGAAATGAATAATTTCTATACCGTGACCGTGTATGAAAAAGGGGCGGAAGTGATCCGTATGTTGCATACTTTATTGGGGGAACAAGGTTTCCAAAAAGGAATGGCATTGTATATCGCGGAAAATGATGGAAAAGCGGCAACTTGTGAAGATTTTGTTTCAGCAATGGAACGGGCGAATGATCTTGATTTAACCCAATTCCGCCGTTGGTATAGCCAATCCGGCACGCCGGAACTGCTGATTAGTGATGCTTATGACGAGCAAACCCGCACTTATCGCCTCACCGTTTCACAATCTACACCGCCGACTGCAGATCAAATGGAAAAAGTGAATTTACACATTCCGCTTAAAATAGCGTTATATGCGCAAGACGGCACAAAACAAATGTTACAGCATAATGGTGAGCCTTTAAGCTGCGTGTTGAATATCACGGAAAAAGATCAAGAATTTGAGTTTCATGGCATTTACGGTCGTCCGGTTCCGGCATTATTGGCAGATTTTTCTGCACCGGTAAAATTAGATTATGATTACACCACCGAACAACTTCTCACATTGTTAAAGTTTGCCGAAAATGCCTTTGTGCGTTGGGATGCGGCACAAACATTATTTACTAATGAATTACGGCGCAACGTGAGCCATTTCCAGCAAGGTGAGGAATTTGAAATTTCACCGCAAATTTTAACCGCACTTTCACAAGTTTTGGAAAACTATGAAAGCGATATTGAACTTTCAACATTAATTCTCACCTTACCTCGTGATATTGAATTTGCCGAAAATTTCAAAACCATCGATCCGGACGGCATTGTGGTAGCTCGTGAATTTATGTTGCGCACTATTGCGGAATTTTTAAAAGATCAATTGCTTAAAACTTATAACCATATCCGTTTGGAAGATTATCGTGTAACTCAACAAGATATCGCCTTACGTGCAATGCGCAACCTTTGTTTGAGCTATCTGGCTTACACATCGCTTGGTAATAATATGGTACATAAGCACTACAATGCGGCGCATAATATGACGGATACACTTGCCGCTCTGACTGCCGCAACAAAAGCCGCATTACCGTGCCGTGATACTTTACTCGCCGATTTTGAACAAAAATGGCAACAAGACGGTTTGGTGATGGACAAGTGGTTTGCTTTACAAGCGACACGCCCTGATGAGAATGTGTTGGAGATCGTGAATCAGCTTATGGATCACCCAAGTTTCAATTTCAACAATCCGAACAGGTTGCGTTCACTGGTGGGGAGCTTTGCAAACCAAAATCTTAAAGCTTTCCATGAAATCAGTGGCTCGGGTTATCGTTTTTTAACGGATGTATTAATTCGCTTAAACGATAGCAACCCGCAAGTTGCTGCACGATTGATCGAACCTTTAATTCGCTTCGCCCGCTATGATGCTCAACGCCAAACCTTAATGAAACGGGCATTAGAACGTTTGACTGCCGTTGAAAATCTTTCCAAAGATTTATTTGAGAAAATCGATAAGGCACTGCGGTAGGAAAGTAATAGAAAACCACACAAAGTGCGGTTGATTTTGACCGAACTTTTTTACAGTCAACTATCCTGAGAGATAAACGAGTATGTATAAATTATTCCGTCAATGTATTTTCCAAATGGATGCGGAAAATGCACATAATTTCACCATTCAATGTTTAAAATTTGCCGGTCATCCTTTGTTTCAGCCGCTTTTGAGATCGTTGCTTTCTCCCCCTAAAGGTGTGGAAAAAACCGTGATGGGGGTGCATTTTCCGAATCCGATCGGGCTAGCGGCAGGTGCAGATAAAAACGGTGATGCCATTGATGGCTTTGGCGCACTTGGTTTTGGCTTTGTGGAAGTGGGAACGGTAACGCCTTTGGCGCAGGACGGCAATGCGAGACCTCGTCAATTTCGATTAATTGAAGCGGAGGGGATTATTAATCGGAATGGGTTTAATAATAACGGCATTGATTATTTGATCGAAAATGTGAAGAAAGCGCGTTATCGCGGTGTGATTGGCATTAATATCGGTAAAAATAAGCAAACACCGTTAGAACACGGCAAAGACGATTATATTTTCTGTTTGAATAAGGCGTACAACTATGCCGGTTATATTACGGTGAATATTTCATCACCGAATACGCCGGATTTACGCCGTTTGCAATATGGCGATTATTTTGACGATCTGTTGCAAAGCATTAAAGCCCGTCAGGCGATTTTGGCGGATCAATATAATAAATATGTGCCGATAGCGGTGAAGATTGCACCCGATTTGTCTGAGGAAGAATTAGTGCAAATTGCCGATGCTTTGGTTCGTCATAAAATGGACGGTGTGATTGCAACCAATACTACCATTTCCCGTGATACGGTTGCCGGTTTAAAAAATGCGGAGCAGCAGGGGGGATTAAGCGGTAAGCCGTTGCAACACAAAAGTACGGCAATTATCAAACGTTTATATGAAGAATTGAAGGGACAAATTCCGATTATTGGCAGCGGCGGCATTGACGGCGTGCAAAATGCACAAGAAAAAATAGCAGCAGGAGCGGAATTATTACAGGTTTATTCGGGTTTGATTTATCACGGGCCGAAATTAGTCAAAGAATTAGTAAAACAGATTAAATAATGACAAAAATATACGATTTACATTGTCACAGCAGTGCCTCAGACGGCATTCTTAGTCCAAGGGAAGTGGTGCAGCGTGCGGCAGAGCAGGGTGTGAATGTGTTGGCATTATGCGATCACGATACGGTTGCCGGCATTGATGAAGCCAAAATCGCCGCAGATGAATTAGGGGTTGAATTGATTGTCGGCGTGGAAATTTCGACCGATTGGGAAGGACGAGGCATTCATATTGTGGGGTTAAATTTCGATAAAACCCACCCGGAAATGACCGCACTTTTAGCCAACCAAAAAGCCTTGCGTGAGAAAAGAGCGGTCGAAATCGGCAAAAAATTAGAGAAAGCCGGTGTGCCGAATGCTTATGAGGGAGCAAAGTCATTGGCTGATGGTGAGGTAACCCGCGCCCATTATGCTCGCTATTTGGTGCAAATCGGCAAAGTATCCAATGACGGGCAAGCATTTAAACGCTATTTAGGGCAAGGGAAATCCGCATTTGTAAAAGCCGAATGGACAGATATTCCCACCGCCATTGATACCATTCATAAAGCAGGCGGCATTGCCCTGATTGCCCACCCGCTACGTTATAATATGACGGGAAAATGGGTGCGCAGACTAATGACGGATTTCAAAAATTGGGGCGGTGATGGAATGGAAGTCGCCGACTGCGGACAAACGAAAGATCAACGCCAACTACTTGCCCGCTGGGCGAGAGAGTTTGAATTTGTCGGCTCGGTCGGATCGGATTTTCATTTCCCTTGCGGTTGGGTTGAATTAGGAAAAAATTTAGTGTTACCGGACGATGTAAAAGCGGTTTGGGAATTGTTTTAGATCGTTTTTTGTTTATTTTGTGATAATGCTGGAAAAAAAGGGGGGAATTTTACTTCCCCTTTTAAATTGACTAAGATTTATTGAAATTCCGCACGCAGTTTTTTCGTTACTTCAATCATTACTTTTAATTGCTCAATGGTTTCTGACCAACCACGGGTTTTTAAACCGCAATCAGGGTTTACCCATAAGCGTTCTTTCGGTACGACTTTTAGTGCTTTGCGAAGTAAATGTTCGATTTCTTCTGCTTTTGGCACACGTGGGCTATGAATGTCATACACGCCCGGTCCAATGTCGTTCGGGTAATTGAAATCGGCAAAGGCAGTGAGTAATTCCATATCCGAACGAGAAGTTTCAATGGTAATCACATCTGCATCTAAGCTTGCAATCGCCGGTAAAATGTCGTTGAATTCCGAATAGCACATATGGGTGTGAATTTGTGTGTCATCTTGTATGCCCATATAACTTAAGCGGAATGCTTCGCCCGCCCATTGTAAGTAATTTTCCCAATCTGCCCGTTTTAGCGGTAAACCTTCGCGGATAGCAGGTTCATCAATTTGAATGATTTTAATGCCTGCGGCTTCAAGATCTAATACTTCGTCAGAAAGTGCTACACCGATTTGTTTACACACGGTTGAGCGTGGAATATCATTCCGTACAAAAGACCATTGAAGAATGGTAACGGGGCCTGTGAGCATTCCTTTCATCGGCTTTGGAGTGAGTCTTTGGGCGTATTGCGACCAACGAACCGTCATTGGTTCAGGTCGTACGACATCACCATAAATGATAGGCGGTTTCACGCAGCGTGAACCGTAACTTTGTACCCATCCGAATTTTGTGAATGCAAACCCTTCTAGTAACTCGCCGAAATATTCCACCATATCGTTGCGCTCGGCTTCGCCGTGTACCAATACGTCAAGATCAAGTTTTTCTTGTTCGCGAACCACAAATTCGATCTCTTTTTTCATTGCATTTTCGTAGTCTTCGACACTTAAATCACCTTTTTTAAATGCAGCGCGTGCCAAGCGAATTTCTTTGGTTTGCGGAAATGAACCGATATTGGTAGTTGGGAAGAGTGGCAGATTTAACCACGCATTTTGTTTGGCAATACGTTCTGCAAACGGCGATTTACGTTGATCGGCGTTTGCTGGTAAATTCGCTAATCGTGCTGCGACTTCAGGACGATGAATATCCGTGCTATTTGTGCGACTTTCTACCGCTTGTAGATTGGCGGCCAATTCTGCTTGGATTGCAGAGCGACCTTGTTCAAGTGCGGTTTTAATCAGGCGCAATTCTTCCACTTTTTGTAATGTGAATGCTAACCAGTTATAAAGCTCGGGTTTATTGGTTTGGAGTTGTGTTTCTATTGCTAAATCGTAAGGGGTATGGAGCAAGGAGCAGCTCGGCGCAATCCATAAACGCTCGCCCAATGTTGTTTTTAGTGGTTCAAGTATATCAAGCACTTGGGTTAAATTCGCCCGCCAAATATTGCGACCGTCAATAATACCGGCAGAAATCACTTTGGCGTAATCTTGAAATGCGGCAATTTGCTCCGGAGCACGTACAAGATCCAAGTGTAAACCGTCAACAGGCAAGGATTTTAATAAGTCGGCGTGTTCTGTCACAGAACCGAAATAGGTTGCAAGCAAGATTTTCGCACTGACTTTGCTTAATTCGGTATAGACGCTGTGATAAGCCTCAATCCATTCTGTTGGTAAATCTACCGCAAGTGCAGGTTCATCAATTTGAATCCATTCAACGCCTTCTGCGGCAAGTGAATTTAAAATATCGACATAAACAGGGATTAATTTCGCCAATAAATCGAAGCGGTTAAAAGATTGCCCTTTTTCTTTTCCTAACCAAAGGAATGTTAATGGGCCGACAATCGTCAGTTTCACATTTAAACCTAATGCTTTCGCTTCACGAATTTGTCGCACATAGTGGGTCGGATTGGCTTTAAATTCGGTGTTGATTTGGAATTCCGGCACCAAGTAGTGATAGTTGGTATCAAACCATTTGGTCATTTCAATCGCAAATTGGGATTGGTTACCGCGTGCCAGTTGGAAATATTGATCTAATGTTAAATTTTGGCTATCAAATCCAAAACGACTTGGAATTGCCCCTGTCGCCACTTGCAAATCCAAGATGTGATCGTAGAAAGTAAAATCGCCTACCGCCACATAATCCGCATTTGCTTCTGCTTGATGTTTCCAGTTTTTTTCACGCAATGCTTTTGCTAAATCCAGCAAATCTTGTTCTGCTAACTCGCCACGCCAATAACGTTCTTGAGCAAATTTTAGTTCGCGCTTTGCGCCGATACGTGGAAAACCTAAAAGGTGGAATGTTGTCATGTATTATACTCCTATGCTTTTTTAAAGTAGACGGCTAAGCGTCTGAGGTAAAAGCATAATGCCGATATTCTTTTTATTATGCAAGGTCATAAAATTCAGATTAATTATGAATTAAATTAATGTTATATTGGAATTTGACCGCACTTTTAATCAAAGTGCGGTTAGAAATGCAACTAATCTTAAGATAAAATCTAGTGAATGGTAGGTAATCTAAAGAAAGTTATTAATTGAACTGTGGGTTGTATAATTTTGAGAATTAGAGACTTTGATATTTTATCTGGAAGTAATAACCCACCTCACCACAAACAATTCCTGAACCGAGCTTTGCTGTGTTAGACGATTTTTCATTTTTTGTAATAAAATGCAGTGTTCGTTTTCTAATTCATCTTCTTTATCTTCTCGCTCATTGCGTAAACGGCGGAGTCTGCGGTTGATTTTGCCAATTTTTTCTTCCCATTCAATTTGTTCTTGCACCGATTGAACCTGATTCGCTTGGTTTTCGGCTTGGCGTTTTTCGATTTTTGCATTGTCAATTTCTTCACCGAGTGCCTCAATCAAATCATCAAAGTAAGCACGCAGTCGGATCATTTCTTGTTTAAGTAGCAGATCATTTTTCGTAGTGGCTTGATGAATAGCACTGTCAATACGGACTTGTGAATTTTCGGATAAAGTAAGCGGGGGCATTTTTTCACTATGTTGCACATTTGCGGGCAATTCAAATAATTTCACACAAAATGCTTGATCGAGCCATTCCCCTTGGTCGGTACAAGCAGTAAAAATCAACTGTTCTTGAGTTTGGCTTTCTGATTGAATAATCAATTTATCTAATTTTAGCCAACCGGTTTGTCCTACCCGTTCTTCCACCAGACTTAATTTGCCTTGCTTTTGGCTTAAGTTAAAATGCAAAGTCTGAATAGGCGTATGTAAATCTAGCCCTTGTTTGATACACCATTCACCCAAAGGACTGTTTAAACGGTGTCGGTGGTAATGCTCACCTTCTTTTTCGCTTAAGCGATAGCGTCCCATCACTGCATCAGAAATCGGGGATTGTTTTAAGATAAAGCGGTAATCCTGTTCATCAAATTGAGCATAATCAGCCAGTATAACTCGGCTAAGTTGCCAAAAATAACGCTGGATTAAGCTTAAACGTTGCTTAACTTCGTTTTCACATAACTTTAAACGTTCCCGCACTTCTTCATCAAAATGGTTAAATAATTTTTCTTGGGTTTCGGCAAGGGTATGTTTAATTTCACTTTCCAGTTCCACTTGTAATTGATTAAAGGCATTTTCAATTTCTTTTGCAGTACGACATCGATCATAAATCGTCAAAATACGGCTTTCAAAATCAACTCCTGATTCAATTCGGCCTAAAATTTCGTCTGATGCCCCAAATACATCATTGAACAGTCTAAATTTTTCGGTAAGCAGTTGTAGCACTCGTTGATCAGCCAGATTACGTTGATTAAGCATATTGATCACCACGACATCAAATTTTTGTCCGTAGCGATGGCAACGCCCAATTCTCTGTTCAATCCGTTGTGGATTCCAAGGTAAATCATAGTTAATAAGTAATGAGCAAAATTGCAGGTTTACCCCTTCAGCTCCGGCTTCTGTGGCGACCATAATTTGTGCATTATCCCGAAAATGCTCAATTAAGGCAGTACGTTTATCCACTTGGGCAGAACCTGTGATTTTGTTGCTTCCTTGATTTTCTTTAAGCCATTGTTGATAAATCTGGTTGGTAAGTTCACCCGTGTTTGAACCATTGAAGCCGACCACATTTTCGGCATAACCGTTTTGTGTTAAAAAATCGAGCAAATATTGCTGGGTACGAACTGATTCAGTAAAAATAATCGCTTTTTGTGAAGCTCCTAACTCTTTCATTTTGGCAAAGCCTTGTTCTAAGGCAGTCAATAACGCCAAAATTTTGCTGTCTTTTTGTAGGGCATTGGCTTGCTTAATAAAGCGATCTAATTCCTTAATTTCTGATTGAAGGGCGGTTATATCTAGGTTATCTGCTTTTTCTTGCTCAAAATCTTCCTCAAATTCCTCCGTCAGATAATCTTCAAATTCCTCATCGGCTAGCCAGTTTTTATCAAGTGAAATAGGTTGATGACTTTGTTGCATTTTCACTAAGCGAGCTTTAATCGTTTCCAACGTTCCTATGATAGCAAGCGGGCTAGATGCTAATAATTTTCGCAAAATTAAGCCGGTCAAATGTCGTTGCTGTTTTGGCAACGCATAAGAGTGAGGGCGAGATAAAAAGGCGGAAACTGCATTATACAAATCTTGTTCTGCCTGTGTTGGCTCGAAGGATTGGGTAATGGTTTGTCGCTTAGTGTATTTAATATATTCCAACACATCTTGACGTAAAGTACGTTGTACAAAGGGGGTTAAGCGTGTTTTAAGTTCAGGAATATCGCCATTTTTGTTGAAATACTTGTTAAATTGTTTTTTATCTCCGAATAAATGTTCGTCAAGTAAGAGCGAAATTCCAAATAAATCTAAAGGGGAATTTTGTAATGGGGTGGCAGAAAGCAGTAATTTTTTTCGCCCATTAAATGCTTTTCGCAAGGCTTGCCCGATTTTATTGCTTTTTTGATGTGTGTTACGAAGATTATGTACCTCGTCAATCACCAAGCAATCCCATACTTCCCCCGTGAATAAGCTCTCGTATTGCCTAATAAATTGATAAGAAACGACAAAAATCTGTTTGTTACGATATTCGTTGAAAAAGAGCGCTGGAGATAAGCGGGTATTTTTGATTACTTTTTTATCCACCACCATTGCAGGCAAGTTAAATTTATCCGCTAACTCATTTGCCCATTGTTTACGCAATGCCGCAGGGCAAACCACCAATAACTGGCGTTTACGTTCCGCCCAAAGTTGGCACAGTACCAATGATGCTTCAATGGTTTTTCCTAATCCCACCTCATCGGCTAGTAGCACTCCCTGTTGGAGAGGATTTTTTAAGGCAAATAATGCAGCTTCAATTTGGTGTGGATTAAGCTCTACTTTGGCATCCAGCAAGGCTTGTGATAAACGGCTCGGATCGTCCGAGCCACTGTGGCAGCTAAGTTCATTAGCAAAATATTTAGCGTGATGAGCCGTGTAACAAGCGGTTAAATTTGATGAATAATTTGCCATTTTATCCCTCCAAAATCCCTTCAAATAATTGGGCTAAATAATCATCATTTTCCATAAACAAAATATGTTTTTCGCTTAACTCTTCCTCTGTGTAATATTTGCTTTCTAGCCAGTCTGATTTTTGAGTTATGGCTAAAATAAAAGTATTCAGCACAAAGTTAGGCTGATTGATTTTTTGCTCAAGGACTTTAATTTCCGAACTTAATTGCAATTTTTCATCATCAATGGATAAATGGCGTAAGCCTTTCGGATCGACAAAGGTCAGCCATTGCTTGCCCGATTTATCCACCAACCACAAGAGAAAATCAGGATAGAAATTGCCTGCTAAAGCGAAGCCAACTCCTTTTGATTTGTGTGCGGCATTTCGCATTAAAAATAGCTGTTTATCGCCAATCCATTGATAAAGATTGCCCGATTTTTCCGCCTCAATTAAATCTTGCACAAAGTGAATTTCACTTTCGTCATTGATCAATAGTGGCGTAAGAGTAAAAGGCAATTCGCCCATTTCTTTGTTAAAGACAAATAACGGGTTGTATAAATGTTGCTCTAAACTCAAGGTAATTAACGCATTATGCACAAAATAGCCATTTAATGCTTGGACATTGCTTGTTTTTTCTACTAACTGCTTTAGGTGCTCTAAACGTTTGAAAACTTCATCGCCTTCATCGGTCGGCTCAATGTTAAACACATAATTGTCAATGATTGAGCCGTCTTGCTCGGTTAAATCCACCGCCTCTAAATGCTCACCCTCATAGGCATTTTGCATCGCTTGATAAAATTTCTCGGTGTATTTTTTTAGCAGTTCGATCAAAATCGCCTGTTGCTTTTCCACCGCTGCAAAATTGGTGAGAGCTAATTCCGAGGCGGGAATATAAAGTTGATACCAATCTTGATGTTGTTCGACAAATTGGCGTAATTGAGCCTTGTTTAAGCGTAAATTAAACAAGCGATTTTCCGCTTTATATTGTTGCAAGCTCAAATAAATATTATCCCAATCAAATAAAGGGAAAAGTTGAGCATTAAGATTGTGAAATTCACGCTGATCCACGAAGGTTTTCGTCATTTTTTGGCTCGTTAAGGCTTCTACTCTCGGGTATAAATCGTGCTTAATTTGAATAGGTTTGATTTTGCCTCGATATTTTTCTGGCACATCATAGAGATTTAACGGCATTTTTTGTTTAAAGCCGTTTTTTTGGTAGGCTCTATAGCCGTCTTTCAAGCGAAGTGTTTTGAGCTTTGCCGAATGAGGGAAAGGCTTATAAGTGGGGAAGTCTAACGTGATTAAATCATCATTGGTGGTGATTCCTTCCTCGCTTAAATAGTCTTTGAACTGTTGCATATAATTGGCACGGATACCAAAAATATTCAAAGTTTCGAGTTTATCTAGGAATAATCCCCGAGAAGAGCGGTCATTTTTTGCCGTTCTTTGCAAGCTGAAATCTCGTCCTTTCAAACGCACGCCCCGCCCGAATAGCTGAATAATCTGCGAGCCTTCCGATTTCCCCATATTGAGCAAGCCCATTGTGGAAACCCGCCAGCTTGACCAACCTTCGGTAAATTTGCGTGAACCGATCAATAAATTGATTTTGCTGCTTGGCTGATTGATTTGAGCGAATAATCCTTCTCCATAATCATCGTTTTGGCTATCAAACACTTTTTGATTTTCGGCTAATTTAAAAAAGCCCGCATCATTGCCAATATTGATTACTGCAAAATAAGGCTGATCCCCCACTTGTAATGCCAATTCCCCACCGGATTTTTTTAGATTAGCAAGTTGCAAACGCTTCGCTACCTTGGCGTTAAACACTTTTTGCAAAATATCTTCAAAAAGCGACCGCTCTTTTCCCTTAAAATCCTGCAATGGCACAAATTGATTGAGAAAAATACTATTGCCTTTTGTGTCTAACAGGCTGGCTTGATCGCTTAATAATTCATTCAGCCATAATAAAATTTGAGCTTGATTTTCAGGATCTAAGAAAAACGCCAATAACTGCAAAACGTGCAAAATATCAGAGGTTTCTTGTTTATCGCTACCTGAAACGGTATTCCCCACAAACACCCAGAGCGGTTTTTCTAAATTAAAGGGCATTAATTTCTCCCCGCCTCGTGCAAATAGATACAGTTGCTGATAAAAGGTAAGTACACAGGCAACAAAATATTTTCTCTCTGTTTGAGCAGTAAATTCCTTTAAATTAAAAATGCGATGTTCTTTGCCGTAACCGTCCGCATAGAAAAATTTATAGGAATAATCAAATAATACCGATTTGGCATAAATTGCGTAAATCGACTTTTCTATCGGTTTTTTCACTTCAAAGCGGTTACGCTTTTTAGCAAATGTTACCTCTTTTGCCAAAGCTTGTCCGAAGGTGGCGGAATATTCAAAGGCAAAGCCAACATCAATCATTTGCTCACGCAAATTAAGCCATTCTGTTCCTTTTGCTCCTCGATGTCCTTCGTCCACTAGCACTAATTTATCGCCTGCAAAACAGCTCACAGCCACTTTTTGTACGCTTTCTTTCTCAGCGAGTTTGCTAATTTCTAATATCTGAATATCGCCAAAAGCGGTATTTTTATTAAAAATCCCCGCAGAAAATCCCGATAATTCCAAGTCGATATAGTGCTGCTGTGAAAGTCCCTCGTTAGGCGTTAAGAGATAAATGGGCAAGCGGTCTTTTTTACAATAATGTAAATATTGCAGGATATTCACATGCATTAACAGGGTTTTGCCCGAACCCGTTGCATTCCAAAACGCCAATTTATTTAAATTTTCTTCGGTGTAAGGGCTAAATTCAGGGGCGTTTTCATCGGCTTCAAAATGAATTAAACGTTGCTGATTTAAAACGGAAATCAATTCTGCTTTTTTATTAAAATACCAATCTAAATAAATTTCGGTAAACAACAGCGATAAATATTGAAAATATTTCATCTTCAATATTTTGTTTTCCTTAATATTTCGTTCAGCCGTAATTTGTTGCCAATAGCGAGCGATATTTAAATCATAACGGCATAAATCGGCTTCGGGGATTAAATCGCTATAAAATAAACTCGATTGCATTTCCTTAAAAAATAAGGTTTGCCCATCGCTGTCAATTCCCTCAAAACGATCACCACTCAAACGCTGTTTAAATTGAGCGAGATTTTCCTGATTAAATAGTGATAAAATCCATTGATTTAAAATTAAATCTTGATGAAAAGTGCGGTTAATTTTGCTTGCCATTTTTTATTCCTCAAACATTAAACGTAAAAATGTTTCTTCAATGGAACGCAAATTCAGGCTTTGTACTAATTCCCCGTCTGTTGCCAAAGTTTGGGTCTGGCTGGCAATGCTGTGGTCGCCATTGAGATAGATAAGATCAAACTCGTTATCATTCGGATTGATGTCTAACTTATCAAACAGTTGCGAAATTTCAGCATAATTTAACCGCTTGCAATCTCGCCAAATAATCAGCACCTTTTTGCCGTTAAGCTGTTCACCTTTCACAAGCACCCAGCCCCGTTTTTCCCGCTGATCATCAACAAAATGCACCTTTAAGCCAATTAAATAGTTAAAGGTTTCCACCAAATCAATGGTTTGCGGTTGATATGCTCCTGCACTGTCGCTGGCGATATTGAGTTGATAATTAAAGGGATCGATAAAGTGATCAGTATTGAGCAAGCTGCCACGGCTTTCTACTTCTAACAGATAATTTAGCAAATAATCTGACCGCACTTCTTCGGGCATATTCACCCAGTCTTTTTGTCCCTCGGCATTTTTAAGTACAAGGTTATTGAGCGTGTCTTCATAGCTTTCCAGTTTTAGCACTTTGACTAATTGGGAAATACCGTTGAGATTATCAGGATTTTCAGGCTTGCCCGCTTTCCAGTCTTTGGCATACACCACTTTTTGAATACGAGGTTTTAGTACCGTATCAAAATATTCCCCTTGCTCTACCAAAATATATTTGCGTTTACCTTGATCTTCACGATTAAGGTTAATGACAGCGTGGGCAGTAGTGCCGGAACCGGCGAAGTAGTCGAGGATTAAATCTGATTTATGCTCATAAGTTACACTTTTAATTAAATAACTAACCAACTTCACTGGTTTTGGATTTTTAAATTCTTCTTTATTAAATAAATCAATAATTTGTTTTGATGCATCTTCATTTGTTTCCATTTCATAGTGATTAGGAGAAAATATATTTTTCATTTTCTTTATTTCTCCACCAGACTTTATATGGTTTGGTCTGAATGGTAATTTGCTAATATATAATTCTTCATTGTTAGCAATTATTTCATTTAGTTTTTGTTGAGAATACCTAAATTCTCCCTTAAGAGTAAATTCATTTTCATTTGAACCATTCTTTATTATTACGTGGTTTAATAGCTCAGTTTTAATACTTCCTTCTGACATATCTTGTGGTTCTATAATACAATTAGGAATATTAAATTTAACACTATAAGCTGGAAATTTTAAAGTGGATAAATTATTTCCAGAATTATTGAGAGGTGTTTTTTTTCCTTCAGTAGTCATTTCAACTGAGAAAGGAAATGTCTTTTTATAGTCTTTAACAAAAGTAATGATATAGTCGTTTAGTTTACCTACATTTTTATGTAAAAAGGATGGTTTTTTCTTTTTTTCCCAAATAAAATCAGTAGCAAAATTTTTTTCTCCAAATATTTCTTTAAATACTTCCCAAGATTTTGATACTTCCACTTCATCAATGCTAAAAGAAATAACCCCTATTGTTTTCATTAAATTTCTAGCATAGATTGCTCTATCATACATTAGGCTTAACCAAGTGGAATGAGGATAATTATCCTTATAAATAAATTTCCCTTCAGATCGATCTTTCTCAGTATTATACGGTGGATCAATATAAATACATTTCACCTGTTCTTGATAACGGGCTTGGAGTAAATTTAGGGCTTGGAAATTATCGGAATGAATAATCACGCCATCGGTTTGGTTATCTAAATCATCAATCAGCGATAATAATTGGGCTTGGAAGGTGGCTGGGTAGAGTGAGGTATCAATCACCAAATGGGGATTTTGCGTGATAAAGGTTAAAAAATCATCAAAATGCGGGGGGGGGGGGTAACAGACTTGCCGAACAAATGCAACCAGTTTTCACGCTGTTTTGCATTGTTTAATACCTGATTGAGCAGATTTTCCACCGCACTTTTTTGATCTTTTAAGGCTGGTAACAGTTTATCAAGAGTGATTAAATAATGGCAGTTGGCGACAAATTTCTTTTTAAGCCACAAGCGTTTTTGGAAGTTTTCTAATTGAGCCAAAAAGGCAATCAGATCTTTTGCCACTGATCGCAGGGTTTGAATAAGGCTTAAATTACGTTCAATATCAGCAAAATCTTCGGCATTTTGCAGATTATCTAAATTCATCACTTCATTTTTAATATAAAAATCTAGCTCACGGCTTAAAAATTCGCCCAAGTTTTTATGGATAAAATAATCTGCCGTATTTTTGGTGGTGTAATCGCTAAGATGTTTTTCAAATAAAGTGCGATCTTTATTTTTCTCGGTCGAAGCAGGGGAGAGCAGTAATATCCATTGCTCAGTAAAAGCAGAAAATCTAAAATTTTCCACCGCTTGTTTGATGAGTTCGGGCTGTTTGGCAGATTTTGGCATTGCTTTATATTCAAAACGGATTTCCAGCTCGCCTTGTTCGTTCACGGAAAATGGCTCGATTTGACGTTCGAGTTCATTATTTTCTTCATCAAAACCAATTTGCATGCGAGGCTCGGCAAGCACAAATAAGCGGTTTTTGTCTTCTTCCTTGCGGTTGTCTTTGGCGGTGTCCGCTTCAATCAGGCGAAAATGCACCTTGCGACCGTCTTCAAGGGCAAAACGATAATGGCTAAAATTTTCGCCTGATTTGGTATAATACTGATCCTTATTTGCCCAGTGTAATACGACTTCTTCGCCATTATAAGGGATTGCGTAGGTTTCGCCTTTGTAACGGCGTTGGCTGATAAAATCACCATTGTCGTAATAACGAGCGAAAAAAGTGAGCAGATGGTTGTAAACAGCATTTTCTTGTTCCTCGTTGCCTTTGAGTTTTTCTCGGACTTTTTGAGGTAGGGTATTTTCTAAAAAATAAGCAATTTGCTCTGAACGTGTATTTAAAATGCGATAAATACCAAAATCAAGCTCTTGTTTGTCGATTTGAAAAATCTCTTTTAATTTTTGGGTTAATGAATCTAATTTTGAGTTCATGGTGCTCTCTTTACTTAGTTATTGAGTGCTATAGTTTAGCATTATAAAAAAGAATTGGGGAGGGATTATTATTTTATGGGATATATAAGTGTATAAATTTTCTGTAATATTTCTTTTAGTGCTTTAATTTCATACCTATAGCCATAGCCTAAAAAATTTCGATAACGATAAAAAGTGTTGAGTGCAATGATCTACCCCAAAAAAGTTGAATTAAATCCTTAACAAATTAAGATGCCGATTTTCTGACAAAATACAACCAATCTTTTAAACAACAAGTCATCGAGTTTTATCTTCAGAATGGAAGAAGTCAATCATTAACTCGTCAGCATTTTTAGTTGAAAGAAACCTCACTTCGCTGTTGACTTTTCCAATATAATAATAGAGGAATCAAGGGGTTATTACCCAAGCCTAAGGGGCGCCCTCCTGTGAAACCAAAATATCCGAAAATGCCACTGAAACCCTAAACTGAGGAAGAATGCTTGCGTTATCGCATTTTGGAGTTAGAAGCGGATAAAGTTGCATGAATTCAGTCAAACAAAAATACGGAAAAAGCCGCTATAGTAAAATCTTTATTCCCGAAGGATCTTCTACGACTTTTTATTGCGACTTATCGGCTTAAAACGTAGTACGTTCTTTTATCATCTTATGGAAAATATAGATACTGGGAAATGTGTCGGAAAAGCGGTATTAGGGTAAGTATGTCAAGAAAGGGGAATTGCTTAGATCTTAGATAATGGGGCGGTGGAAATTTTTGCACAGTTAAAGGCGGAATGGCAGACAGTTCATCAGTTTTGCTGAGCTTGAGCAAACCTTTCACGACTATGTTCGTTACTATAATAATGGGCGTATTCAAGTGAAATTAAAAGGATTGAGTCTGTACAGTACAGAACCCACTCCTTGAATTAAATCAGTCTAAGTTTTTGGGAGTGGAGCACTTCTCGCTTTTTTGTTTTCTTGGAACGAGTAAAGTGCGGTAGTTTTTCGGCGTTTTATTTTTTATAAACAACCCTGCCATTTTTAGAATTTCGGAAAAATTAATCTAGTTTCAGAAATGAATAACTTTATATTGTTTTAACTATTTGATATTATTAGAATAATTTTGGTGAGTTTAAATTTGGACACATATTTTAGAAACGTGCTTAATTTTTAACCTTGATGAAAAACACCAAAAAAAGCTCTTTGGTGTTTTTTTGTGGAAGAGAGGTGAGGATGAAAATTGCTTTAGGTATTGAATATAACGGGCAGCATTATTTTGGTTGGCAACGACAAGACAGAGTGAAGAGCGTACAAGGTGAATTGGAAAAGGCGTTATCTTTTGTTGCAAATGAAAGGATTGATATTTTTTGCGCAGGGAGAACCGATTCCGGTGTGCATGGTACAGGGCAAGTCGTTCATTTTGAAACGAATGTAGTCCGTCCTGAAAAAGCATGGGAGTTCGGCACGAATGCCAATTTGCCTGATGATATTGCGGTGAAATGGGCGAAAGTTGTTGATGATGAATTTCATGCTCGTTTTTCTGCAACGGCTCGTCGTTATCGCTACCTTTTATATTGCAATAAGTTACGTTCCGCTATCTTGCCGGCAGGTATAACCCATTGTCATTTAGAATTGGATGATAAAAAAATGCATCAAGCAGGACAATTTTTACTCGGGGAACATGATTTTTCCGCTTTCCGAGCGGCACAATGTCAATCCAATACACCTTGGAGAAATATTCATCACTTAAATGTGGTGCGAAAAGGAGAATATATTATCGTTGATATTCAGGCGAATGCTTTTGTGCACCATATGGTGCGTAATATTGTGGGGAGTCTGATTGAAGTCGGTGCAGGTAATCAACCTGTTGAATGGCTAAAATGGTTATTGGAACAAAAGGATCGTAAACTTGCCGCACCAACGGCAAAACCTGATGGATTGTATTTGGTGAACGTGATTTATCCTAAAAAATTTGCTATTCCTCAATCTAAATTAGGGCCGCTTTTCCTTGAGGATGCGCTTATTTAACGTAATGAGCTTGTCTGACTAGCAACGAACTTGGAATTATGGTTTAATACGCCGAATTTTCTAGTGGATAAATAGGTAAAAAAATGAGCTGGATCGACCGAATTTTTAGCAAAAGCCCATCTCCTTCAACACGTAAAGCAAATGTACCTGAAGGTGTTTGGACAAAATGTACTTCATGCGAACAGGTGCTTTATAGTGAAGAATTAAAACGCAATCTTTATGTGTGTCCAAAGTGCGAACATCATATGCGTATTGATGCACGTGAACGTCTGTTGCGTTTATTAGATGAAGGCTCAAGCCAAGAAATCGCCGCTGATTTAGAGCCGAAAGATATTTTAAAATTTAAGGATTTAAAGAAATATAAAGATCGTATCAGTGCGGCACAAAAAGAAACCGGTGAGAAAGATGCACTGATTACTATGACGGGAACACTTTATAATATGCCGATTGTGGTGGCTGCATCTAATTTTGCTTTTATGGGCGGTTCAATGGGGTCGGTTGTCGGTGCGAAATTTGTGAAGGCTGCGGAAAAAGCAATGGAATTAAATTGCCCGTTCGTTTGTTTTTCCGCCAGTGGTGGTGCCCGTATGCAAGAGGCGTTATTTTCACTTATGCAAATGGCGAAAACCAGTGCCGTACTTGCACAAATGCGTGAAAAGGGTGTGCCGTTTATTTCCGTACTGACCGATCCTACTTTAGGAGGCGTTTCAGCCAGTTTTGCAATGTTAGGCGATTTAAATATTGCCGAACCAAAAGCGTTAATTGGTTTTGCCGGTCCACGTGTGATTGAACAAACCGTTCGTGAAAAATTACCGGAAGGTT